>DAOLNV010000071.1:26644-30102 GCA_035416745.1 Candidatus Hydrogenedentota bacterium
GGGCGCCGGCCCCACAACAACCGGTTTACCCAGGTGCCTCTACTGCGACACGGGCGCCGACGGCTCCGTGGCAGAATCCAATATCCCGGCCAGAAAACGGTTCGGAAACTGCGGATTGAAGTTCAGCACCCGTGCACGGGCAAAGAACGCATCACAATGTTCAGGAAACTTGACCCCGAGAACGGTAAACAGAGCCGCCATATCCTCCAGCGGCTGGCCGTAAACCGAAATCTCGTCCGGAACACACGGTTTTTCCCCGGACAGGCATGCGGCGATACGCCGCTGAAATGGCGTCCCTTCCCGAGACATTTCGATCCATTTTCCGAGATACTCCTCGGCGCGGGCAGCATCGTTCTTCATGTCCGCCAACAGGTACACAAGGAGGAAGTCACGCGGCGAGGGGTCCTCATCCGCACTGATGGCACCCAGCGCTTTCTCAAGGTCTCCCGATGTCAGAGCTGCCGCGAAACTCTCGAGACCCTGACCGGCATCAGCGGCATACTTGCCGAAGCCCTCCAAGTCGCCCTGCACATAGGCCGCATCCGCCTTCAAGACCGCCACGAGGGCACTCGCGTACTGTTCGTCCAGCCCCGCCCTGCGCCAACCCGCTACCGTCCGATTGATCTGCTGCTCGATTTCCTCCATGGGTTTTCCCAAGGCCGCAAGGGCCATCGTTTCGACCGATAATTCGACCACGCTGGCATCCGGGCCGGCCGGCTCCCTTTCGACGTCTTTGAGAAGGCCCTCCCAGGAACGGCTCGCGATCAGCGCCAATCGCCGGTTGGCCTTGAAATCAGGCTTGCCCGGCTGCAGTTCACACGCGCGATTGGCGAGTTCCAGGGCCTCCGCTGCACGGCCCTCTGAAAGATGATACGTGGCAAGCGCATGATACGCGTACGGACACGGCGGCTGCGCCTCGCACGCTTCCCGGAACAATCTGAGCGTCTCGTCGTCCGGAACGGGCCGCGCACGCGCAAGCAAATACTTCAACGACGCATCGCCGGGCTCAGCCGCAAGATAAGCCGCATACTCTTCGACAAGATCGTGGTCGGGATGAGACCGCTCCATGAACTCCTGATACGTGCGATGCACTTCGACGTGGACCGGCCGCGCACCGAGCTTGCCACGCAACACACCCAGATACTCGTCTGCCTGTAGAACCGAGCCGAGCAACGCCAGAGCGTCAACCTCGTCCGGCTGATGCTCGAAGCGCCGAAGAAGATAATCCTTCGCCTCCTCCGCCCGCCCCTTGATAGCCAAGGCCCTATAGACATCCATCGGGGACCAGTCCTGCGCCAGCCCCACGCGGGTCCGGGTCGTCTTGGACCCTTCCTCGCCCATGACGGATTGGGGGAAAGGTTCGAACGTATAGTTGACCTTGTTGATCTTGTGGAAAAGGCCCACGAACAAATCGTACTCGTAATCGGCTTCCTCGCTGGCGTCCGATTCGTCCACATATTCCAGCATCTCACGGATGATGGGGGCGACCCGGTCGGGATTAACGACGAAGATCGGGCTCGCGAACGGCCGCGAGAACGCGTTGGCGTCGATCGTGATCTTCTCGGCATCAAGGCCGATGTCCGGAGCGGCAACCGTGTGTTGGCCCTCGTCGGTCTCCAGAGGCAGGACCCCTTTGCGGGCAAGTTTGTACGTTTCGCCGTCCCACTGAACGTCATACGCGCGATCAAGACCGTTCACGAGGAAAAGCTTATGGTGCTGGCTCGTGTAGTAAGACCACACCGCAAACCCGATCACAAGCGCCAACACCACCACCGGCCCGGCAAATCGTGCAATCGGCGCGTTCGATTCCCGCACCTGCTGCGTGTCGGTCTGCAGAATCTTGGGGACGACCGGTTTCCCGGAGTCCAGATGCTTTTCGGAAGTCTTTCGAAATGCCTTCCATTCCTTTTCCGAGGCCGTTTCGGGATACAGCCGGTTTGCCTCGCTTACCAGGTCGAGAGCGGCTCGGTGGTTGCCGTTGGCCTGGTAGGCGGCCGCCAGCAAGAACCAGTGCCACAGATTCTCCGGCTGCCCGGCCGCCAGCAGCGGACGCAGCACCTCGTGGGCTTCCTCGGCGCGCCGCAACCGGATGAGCACCAGACCCAGCTCGCGGCGCGTTGCGACATCTTCCTTCGCGTTGAGCGAGGCGCGCAACGCGTTCGACGCCTCTTCCAACCGGCCAAAGAAATGGTAGCCGCTGCCGATAAGCCCTACCATATCGGGATCGTTCGGGTACCGCTCGACCAAAAAAGGCACGATCTCGTTGAAGGTGTCGACATCATGAAACGCGAGCACGCCCCCAACAGTCTCGTCAACCGCATCCCGCGAATCGGGCGGATTCTGCACCATCTGCAACGCCTTTTCACGAGCCTCGGCCTTGGCCTTCTCCCAGACCGGAAGCTTGGCCGCTTTGTGCTTCGTGCACGCGCCGCATTGCCGCAAGACACGGTAGCGGCCAAAAGGAATCAATGGCACGCCAAGTCCCACTATGTAGCGTTGGGTATCGTACGAGAGAAGCGTCGTGACCCTGCGGCAGTGCTCGCAGGCCCCCCACTCGAGATGCACGTTTTCCTTGCCGTAGTACCAGGTTCCACATCCGTTGTAAAGCTGAGGCATGGTTTCCCCCTCCCACCGAAAGAATCTACCCCTGTGAATATAGCAAAAGTAAACACGCGCTTCATCAAGAAATGGGTATCCCTCAGCCTGACGTGTAACCCGCCCGCCACGTCATAAGCAATGCCCGCGTGATTCGCAGAGCAGCAACTGTGTCCCCGCAAGAAACACGAGCACGAGAGGTTCCTTGTGCCGGAAGACGGATTCCTGAAGGAAGAATCCCATAAAACTCGCGGTTGTGCCAAGGGTGACGGGCACGAAAGCCAGTCCCGCCGGCAGCAAGCCGCCCTTATCAACCGCGTCGACGCCCCGGATTGCCGCGCACGGCGCCATCGCATGGGTATCCGTCCCTAGTGAAGCCATCGGCGGTCTTTGACGCCAGACATGCCGTCCGATGGGTCAATGCCCTTCCCGGGCGGGCAAACGGGCTCCAAGGCCGTGCGGAGGTTCGTCACCATCCGTTCGACCGTGTCGAGGGCGGCGAGGGCCATGCGCCGCCCCGCCACGAGCCAGGGACTGTTCAGCAAAGGGTCGCGAAGAGGTTCTATCCGCAGGAACATCATTGGGCGCCGCCTTTCACGTTATCGGTCCGCGGTTTTCGTGTTGAGCAAGTAATTTATAACACAAAGTAATTTTAGGCGCAAGAAGTTTCCGCGGAAAATCAGAACCGGCCCCGGCCGCCGCGAAGCCGCACGGGGGCCGTCCCTGGCATCCTTCCATAGCCGGCCCATTTCACTGCCCGGCTGGGCCGGAATGAGTACGGACAAGCGGACTGTGGCCAGCCAGGCCCTTTGTGGGTATAATCAAGCCGGAAAAAGGACGGCCTTGGGGGTGCGCAATGGCAC
>DAOLNV010000072.1 GCA_035416745.1 Candidatus Hydrogenedentota bacterium
CACGCGGAGAGAACTGCGCACGTATTGGTCGTCGAAGTGAAAGAGCGAGCAAAAGCTAGATCTCGTCGCAGGAAATCGATCGAAATCCCGCCCGAAACGCACCGCCAAATCCTCGCCCTAATTAGCTTCGGGCCGCCGTTGGGTTCATTTGCCCTTACGGGATTCGGACCCCTGTGACAGAATCAAGGGCCGGCGTTGTTCGTGATTTCGCGGCTAAGATTGTAGGAGAAATAGTACATACCCGTATCATCGCCGTCGTCAGATACTTCGCCTTGCAGGGATTCCCGTTGCTCCGTGGAAGGCGCGATTATTGCAAAGTTGAACCAGTCATTCTGGGATGAATCATCGGGTTCCTGCAAGACGATATCCACTTCCATCGTAAACCGGATCGTCGGTAGAAAGTCCTCAATAGCGACGCTCGATCCCTCGTCGAACTTGCCAAGGTAGTAGTCGGTTATCACAGGGACAAAGTCGGCGTATACCGACATGTAGATCTCGTCGTCGTTGGCTGCGCCGTCGGTTTCCTCACCGCAATAGACCATCATCGGACAGGCACCCGGTACGCCGAGATTGGCGCCGTGCATAATGACAAGGTTGGTGTCCCACCGAATCCAGAACGGAACAGGCTGAAGTTGTTTTCGATGCAGTAGCAGATAATACCGGCCAGGATCCAATCCTGAGTTGCCAAGGTCGATCACCAATCGCCGGGACGTTTCATATACAGGCGGATTGGGGTCTATAAACGATTGCGTCTGCGCGGCCACTACGCTCCCGTCCTCCCGCTGCAACGTAAGTTCAAGGATGTCGGCGAAGTAGTTGGCCACCGTGAACGACAGGGACTGGTTCGCGCCATCGGTCGGCTGGATATGCAATTCAAACCACATTATGTCGTCAACGTTGATGAGCATGTCATCGGGGAACTTGCGCATTCCCCACGTGTTTGAGTTGAGCACGATGGCGTTTTCTTTGTCTCGCCCGTCAGCCTGGTAGATCAGGATGTCGTAGGGTCCCGTTTTGGACCGGTCTTCGTTGAAAACCCGAACGTAGACCGGCGGATTGGGCAGGCTGTACTTTGTGCAGGTATAGGGGATTTTGCTGCCCGGGGGCGTGATGGTTTCCGTCTCGCCATAGTAGGAGGCGGCCGGCCGACTCAGATCCCTGGATTCGTATAATTCGTATGATGCGCCTGACACGTAAATCAGGAAGGTTTCATATTTTGTCAGCATGTGCCATTGCATGCTGCCGGGGTACGTAATCTGCCCTTTCACGACACGATACAACGTCTGCTCTTTTTCGGGAAGAAATGGCGTGACCGGACTACAGTGGAGAGGTTGCCGGGCCTGCCGGTTCAGATCGATCGCAAGCGGAATGTGGTCGCTGAGATAGAGATCCCCGAATTTCCAAATGTCGTAGTCCTTCTTCATGTGCTGACTGCACAACAATTGATCGCCTGTACTCAGGGCCAACTGGTTCCGCAGGATATAGTCGAGCCGCTCTGACTGGGTCGGCATGCCATAGGTTAAACCGCGGTCAATCACCATTGGGATGCTGGTCGTGCCGGGCTGGACCGCGGGGGAATTCTCGTTAACCCAAGCATCTTTCAGCGGATTGCTGAAAAACACGCCTGGTGTGTTAAACCACTTCGACCATTCCCAAATATAGCCGTGTCCACAGGGAGCCAATGCATAGTAACCTGGGGGGACTTCATCGGCATCATGCAATTCCCAGTGCTGCTGATCGCCGTCCACGTTGAGATCGCCGCACAGGATCAAATCTTCCGTGTTTATTGCATCTCCGAGCACCTCCTGTATCAGCGCTTGAATATCTCCGAACTGCGCGTTGCGGGCCATGACCTCATCACCGCAGTCGCCTTCGCCATAGCTTGCGTTCAGGTGTGTAAACGCCACATTCAAAATTCGCCCAGTGTACGGGTTCTTGATACGCACCATGCCAACGCCCTTATCGGCCCAGCAATCCATGCCGGAACATTCCTCAAAGATTTCTGCCGGCACTTGTGACCCCCACACCGGCCGGGTGTTCCATGCATCGACGTCTGCGTCGCCCGATACCCGCCCGAATGGCAGAAACTTGAACTTGCTGAACAACATGAGCCCTGCGTCCTGCGTGAACACATCGTCGCTGGAGATCTTGTGAACATAACTTTGATAGACGGGTCCCAGCTTGGACCGAAAGATATCTTTTGCTTCGTCGCTGAAAACCTCGTTGAGGCAGACGATGTCGTAGTCTGAGTTGAGGATGTTTTGGGATATCATCTGTGCCCGTTCCGCGTTGCTCCCTCCAAATTCCGTGGCTATTTCCGGAACGCGCATGTTGACGTTGAACGTCAACAGCTTGATCGAATCCCCGTTATCTGGCTTCGACGTGGGACATCCCCACAGCACCACCCCACACAGGAACACTGCCAAGGGAATGTAACTCTGTCGCATGATGTGACCCTCAGTTGGTAAAGGAGTCGACCGAAAGAAACCCGAACGACGAAGGCATCGCACCGCACCCCCCAAGCCCCCCTAGCTATTCACATTACAATAGAACAACATCACCAAAGTTGCAATGGTAGTTGCGAGAAAATGCCAGCTCGGGCATGATTGAGTACTTCTAGGGGCGTCTCTGATTAGGGCGTAACGCCAATAGAAACAAATATTTGCGATTCCTCCAATCCAGATTGCGAAATGCATGTAAGCCATCTTGCCCAAGAATCCCGTCCGCAAGGACACAGCAGTTGTTACCGTGGCGGACCGGGCAGGCATCTCTCGTACGAGGACACTTCAACTCCTCAAGCTGATGGTAGTCCCGGCAGACTTGCGTGGACGTCTGAGCGAGGTGCCGAATTCGAGGGAAGCCCAACTGCGGACGTTGTCCAGATGAACCAGTTGGGGATGCGGGCGGTGACCACGGCCTTGACGGGGTGGACGAGCGAGCCGATCTTTGTGAAGTCGGATACGGTCATTTGCTGGCAGCGCAAGCGATTCAAAGGGTACTGGCGAAAGCCATCGGGTTCCCGCAATCCCGGCCGACCTCCTATCTCGGCGGAAGTGAGGGAAATGTAAGGGACGATGTCGCCCATGCACCCGACGCGGGGTTCGCCACGAATTGTGGGTGAATTGGCGAGGCCCGGTATCACGGTCACAATAAGGTCGTTCATGGATTTTCGACAAGGAGAGAAGCGCGAGTCGGAGCGACATGTCTTGGCCGTTACCATGGACAGAAAACTCGCTCAATTTTGGGCAACTTGCGCTATACTGAATTGACAAGCGCTGGAGAGGGGAAGCTTCGGTTTTCGTCGCGCGACGTGGAGGGGATAAGTCATGAGTCGACGTTGGTCCGCCGTATGGATTCTGCTCGTATGGGTCTCGATGGGGTGCCTGAGCTGTTCGAATTACACCATCACGGATCTGGGAACGCTCGGGGGAGATGACTACTCCCGCGCCGATGACATCAGCGAGAGTGGCCGTGTTGTCGGGGTCAGCCGCGTCCACGATTTCGTTTACCACGGTTATGTGTGGGACGGCGCGATGAACGACATCGGCGCGACTGCCGTGGACCACTGCAGCGCGGCGTTGGGAATCAACTCGGCCGGGCATATGGCGGGCGTCACTTCGGACACCCTCGACACTGCCAGCACTGCCAACATCTGGACCCCCATGACGGCCGCCTTGGCGCGCGTGCCGCTCCCGACGCTGGGCGGTACCGAGGCGGTGGCCGACCATATCAACGACAGCGATCAGGTAGCGGGAGCGAGCGACCTCGCCGTTGATTCGACGTCGTTCCATGCCACCCTGTGGACCGGGGGCACGCCGCAGGACCTTGGCTCGCTGGGGGGGACTTGGAGCTTTGCTCTGGACGTAAACGCCCAGGGAGAGGTGGTGGGATGGAGTTTGCTGGAATCGACCGAGCAAGCAAAGCCCTCCCTCGCCAACGTGCTCGAGGCGACCTACGCGGAACTGGGCCGCATTGGCTCCGAGAAGACCGTCGGCTCGTTCCCGTTTCCGTCCACCATGCACGCTTTCTACTGGGACGGCAGCGAAATGAGCGACTTGGGCACTCTGGGAGGTTCCGGAAGCATCGCCACGTCCATCAACGACATCGGGCAGATCGTCGGCATGAGCTATCTGGCCGGCGATACGGTCCAGCACGCCGTGTACTGGAGCAATGACGGCATTGAAGACCTGAAAACCCTTGGAGGCCAGAACAGCATCGCCCTCGATATCAACAACAAGGCCCAGATCGTCGGCAAGAGCCAAGTTAAGGGCGGGGCGTGGCACGCGTGCATATGGGTTGAAAGCAATCCCATCGACCTTAACAGCCGCCTTGACCCACCCTCGACAGATTGGGTGCTTGAGGAGGCTATAGCCATCAACGACGACGGCCTCATTGCCGGCACAGGCACGCACAGCGGCAACATGCGCCCCTTCCGACTGACACCTATATCTACGCCGTAATTGCTGCAGGAACTGGCTATCCGCGGAAAACCGTGCGGTTTCGTACGCGGCGGGGGTCCTGTTCGAGCTCTGCGAGTGCTTCGGCCAGCCGGTCTTCTACGGCCTCCATGCTTTGGAAGACCACATTGTGAAACTTCTTCTCACGAACTTCGTCCCGGAGATGCTCCACGGGATTGAGCTCAGGGGAGTATGGCGGCAAGCGAAGAGGGCGAATCGTTTCGGGCACCTTGAGCGCCTTGGCGGTGTGCCAACCCGCCCCGTCCAGGACCACGAGAATGAACTCGCGCGGATGACGCCGGACCAATTCTTCAAGAAACAACGACATGGATCGGGCATCCACCTCCGGTAACACCAGCGAGTCGAGGATGCCATCGTGGGGACCAACCGCGGCATAGGCGTGCGTGTACTCTCGGACAAACTCAGCGTGAACCCGCGGACGCATGCCACGGGGCGCCCAGCAGTGTGAGGGCTCGGTGATGCGGCCAAACCGCGCCTCGTCCTGAAACATCAGCCGTACGCGCCGCCCCAGTTTGGAGTGCCGGGTTACTTCCGCTTGGAGCGCGAGTGCGGAGCAGTTCACTGCAATTGGTAGCGGGCTAGGGATTCGGCCTTTGGCCCACGTGCGGTCAAAAGAATCATCACAGATGGCGGCGTTCACGAAGTAGAACGATTTAAAGTGTTTTCCTTGGGAGCTTCCTATATAACTCTTTTGGGAGGCTGTCAAGCGTTTGCAGAATATATTGCCCAGACATTGACCACACGAGATTACAACAAGAGACCAAAACAAAGCGCAGCAACAATTCCCGGAGCCGCAAGTGCCCCGCAGAAGTAAACAGCTACTGCCTGTGGAAATGTCAAGCGGTATCTGGCTTGCATGACGAGACACCAGACGCCCCCCGATATCAGAAATGCCAATACGGGATTCAAGAACGCCGGCAGAATTCCAGCAGCAAGAGCCAGAAGATTCGCCGCGATCACCACAACAGTAATGTCGAATAAATTCATCGCCAATGAGTGCCTCGGAAGCCGCCCGAACCGCTTTACTATTGTATAAATCGCGCAGTTTTGAACGATGAGCATCACACCCATTCCCAATATGGTGACTACATCCTTCGCGCCGTCTCCAGTAGGCGGCGAGGCCGCAAATAATATTATTCCGGGCACGAAGATCAGGGCGGCGACTACCGCCAAAGCAGCGGCATCTTGGTACTTCCTGTGACTAGCGCGCGTGCGTTTTTCGGTTGACTGCCCATAGGCAGAGGCTCCGCTTGGTTGTGGAAACAGGAGCTTACGCACCCTCGGAACCACAAATACAATCAGCACCAAGAAAATGACCACCGCGAAAAGTGCCGACATGATCAGCGCAAGCGCTCTGCTTGAACCTTCTGACTGCGCAATCGGTTCCGTCGCCTGCGGTTTCGCCGACGCGGCTCGCGAAAAAGGTTTCGCTGGTCTAGGGGCCAGGAGCGGCACGGCTTCTTCAGCTTCGGGCACGCTGTCCTCGGCTCGTTGAGCGATAGGTGCGCTCTCACCGTCCTGTTGAGCAACAGGCGCAATGGCCTCGGTTTGTTCGGTAGCTGGGGCGCTTTCACCGGCCTGGTCTTTTGCCGCCCCTTCGGGCTGCGCCCACCAGGAATCACCAACTCTCCCCTAACCCAAGCCCACCAATTCTCCCAAATGTGCTGAAACTCAACAAAGCTTGCCTGTCTGAACAGCAACTTGCCCCCGCATGAACACAAGCGTCTTTCGCCAAAGGTTCTCGGTTTGTTTCTGGCGCATTCGTGGCCAGGAAACCTTCGGGAACTCATGCGATGTCTTGAAGTGGCTCACTCACTCACGCTTCCGGAAGAAAGGGAGATCGACTGCCAGCACCTTCCGGAACGTTTTCTCAGGGGGATGGGTGTAGCCCAAGAAGGCCAACTGCGTCTGACCGCAGAAGTGGATACGAGCAAGACGCTCGACGAAAAACTAGGTGAGTTGGAACGCGCATATCTTGCCGCCATGATCGGAGAATGTGAGGGGAATCTATCGGAGGTGTCGCGACGGGCGGACAAGGCACGTCAGACAATACTGAACAAGCTCAAGGGTTTTCGGACATGGCTTGCGCAAGGGCAAGGCCCGCAAATTGAATTCGAGCGCTCCCAATTGCAGAAACTCGCCGGGATGCATTGGAGAGTCATTGAGCGCGAAGCGGGGGCTGACGAAGAGATTCAGGCGTAGCGCCCGCAGATAGGTATACGCGATACAGTGTATTGTCGGGACTGGCTGTGTGAATCCGGGACTGAAAAACATCACGGGTCAAAAGAGGATTTCATTGTGGCAATAGACATGTCGGCGGGTACGAAAGTGATCTTTGCTGTGGCGGCTTTAGAAGCAGCAGCGGGCCGATGCCGGGAACTGGGCAGTGAACACGTGTTCCTGGCCATGTGCAAGATATGCGACCTTGACAAAGACGAAGTCAGCCGGATTGCGGAGGCAACCCAGGTCTCTTTAGCGGAAATGCAGGCCGAAGCGGACAACTTGGGAAGCTTACTTTCGGAAGCCCATGTTGACCTCGTCGAGGCCCGACGGCGGCTTCGCAAGCTTCTCGAGAAGCAACAGGGCATCGAGGGCGAGTTCGGCGGTCATCGCTCTGAAGCATGCCTGCGAGCATGTTACGCTGCAGAGCGCCGCGCGCTCGTTTTGGGAGGCACTGCGCTCTCTCCCGCGCATCTGCTTTGGGCGGTTGTCAGCAGCGGCTGTCTTTTGGTCAGACAAGCCGTGGGCGAGTCTACAGGCGGGTGGAGCGACTTGTGCCATGTTTGCGGTGTGGAGCCATCGGTACCTTTGGCCCAAAGTGGTTTTCCCGAGAAACTGGAGCATGCCCGCGCCGGGGTTCAAGACGTCGAGAATGCAAGCGGCGTCAAAGTGGAAGCGGGGAAAGGGGCTTCGAAAACGCCTTTCCTGGATCGCTTCGGGCGAGATCTGACTCACTTGGCGCGAGAGAACAAGCTTGGCCCTTGTGTTGGACGTAAGGACGAAATGCGCAGCGTTGCCCATATCCTAAGGCGTCGAAGCAAGAATAATCCGGTCCTCGTGGGGGACCCCGGTGTGGGCAAGACGTGTATCGTGGAAGGGCTGGCGCACCGCGTTGTGCATCCGGAGGCCCCTGAGGCGATACGGTCCTGGCGAATTGTCGAAATCTCCATGTCGGAGCTGATTGCGGGCTGCATTTACCAAGGTCAGTTTGAGGAACGCATGCAGACGGTCATATCGGAAGCCCGCGCCGACCGGAATCTGATCCTTTTTCTCGACGAACTCCATACCATGATTGGAACGGGAGGCGCATCAGGCAAGGGGATGGATGCGGGCCAGATACTCAAGCCGGCACTGGCGCGGGGCGATATACGGCTCATTGGGGCGACAACAACGGCGGAGTATCGGAAATTCATCGAGCCGGACGGCGCCCTGGAGCGGAGGTTCCAAGTGGTATGGGTCAGCGAACCTAGTCGGGCAGAAGCCGTAGAGATCCTTGAAGGGATCCGTCCGAAATTGGAAAAACACCACGGCGTTGTGCTCGATCTCGAGGTTATCGAGAAAACGGTGGCATGGTCCATGCGGTATCTTCCGGACCACCGCCTGCCCGACAAAGCCATTGATATTATCGATCAGGCCGCTGCTAAGAAAGCGTTGCGAACGCTGTCCCCGCAGGAATTGAAGAGCGACAGGACCATGGACATTTACGGCGACCGAGGGGAGCGCATCACGGAACAGGATATCGCCGCAGTCATCTCGGAGCGTTGCCAGGTGCCGGTCGGAGCGATTGCTGTCGATGAGAGCGCGAAGCTGATGGGTATGGAAGTGGCGCTGGCATCTCGCGTGAAGGGACAGGACGAGGCCATTAAGGTTGTATCTTCCGCGATACGGACTGCCCGGGCCGGTCTGAAGAAGGCTAACCGTCCGGTCGGCGTCTTTCTGTTTTTGGGGTCGACGGGAACCGGGAAAACAGAGCTTGCCAAGACTCTCGCGGAGTTCTTGTTCGGCTCCGAGGAGACCCTGATCCGGTTTGATATGTCTGAATTCGGCGAGAAGCATAATGTTGCCCGTCTGGTCGGAGCGCCACCCGGGTATATTGGGCATGATGAAGAGGGCCAACTGACAGGTCGGGTCCGGACGCGGCCTTACAGCGTTATCCTTTTCGACGAAATTGAGAAGGCACACACGGATGTTTTCGACATCTTCCTTCAGATTTTCGACGACGGGCGTTTGACGGACGGTAAAGGCCGCCGAACGAGTTTTACCGAGAGCATTATCATTATGACGTCAAACCTGGGCGCCGCATCGGCTCATGGCCAGGCAAAGCGGCCAATAGGAGTCGATTTGGCGTCGTCGGGCGCGGAAGAGGGAGACGGCGAGCGGGCCGCGTACCGCAAGAGGCTTTGTGATGCTGCGAAGTCTGTGTTTCGTCCCGAATTGCTCAATCGTATAGAGCACCAGGTGATTTTCTACCCCTTGCCCCGAGAGATCGTTTTTCAAATCCTTGACCGCATGATTGGTTTGCTGAACCAGATGCTTGCCGACAGGCGCATTACAGTACAGCTGTCGGAGGAGGCCAAGAAGCTTTTGCTTGACGAGGGTTATAGCGAGGCCTATGGGGCGAGGGAGCTCGAGCGCGTGTTTGAACGCCGAGTTGCTGCGCCGTTGGCGGAGCAACTTCTGGCGGGGCGGTTTTCTCCCGGCAACGAGATCCGAATCGACGTTTGTGAAGGCGGATTGCGCTTTGGCTGAGGATTTCAAGAACCGGCTGGACGCCGTTCGGGGGACGTTTTCCGTCGGAACGAATTGAAGAAGAGGGCGGCGTATACCGCTGGGAGTTCCAGCGCAAATGTGCGGAGGAGCAATAGATGGGGTTTCTCAAGGTGCCTTACGTACAAGAGGAGACAGCACATGGGATTCGGACCACAGACTTGTACTCGCGTTTGTTGTCTGAGCGAATCGTGATGCTGACCGGGGAAGTAGATGATGACGTAGCCGATCTAATAACATCGCAGCTCTTTTACCTGGAGAGCGCCAACCCCGAGAGCGACATCCTTTTCAATATCAACAGTCCCGGTGGGGCTGTCACGGCGGGGCTGGCGATCTACGACGTCATGCAGTACGTCAAGTGTGACGTCGCTACCATCTGCTTGGGCCAGGCCGCGTCGATGGGCGCTGTACTGCTGGCAGGCGGCACGGCCGGAAAGCGCATCGCCATGCCCAACTCACGCGTGATGATCCATCAGCCGCTGGGAGGCGCTCAGGGGCAGATCTCCGACATGGCGATCCACGTGAAAGAGGGGCAACGCCTGAAAGAACGGCTCAACGAGATTCTCGTCAAACACACCGGTCAACCGATAGATGTTATCCAGCGAGATACTGACCGAGACTTCTTTCTGACGGCCGAAGAGGCGAGAGACTACGGTCTCGTGGACCGCATTGCCACGCGCTAGAGCAGCGGCATGCTTGCTCGAAAGCCGTTCTCGCAGGGTCCAAATCGGCTGTGATTGGCGTGGCTGTCTTGACTATCCGTGTCGCGAATCCGTCTGGTTCTGAATAACATGTCTGGAGTATTGTCTTATGGCATACACGAATTCACCCTAACGGCTGTCAGGCGCTTGCCGATGGCCACTGCGAAGCGCAGCCTTGCCACGAGACCGTCATCCAGAGCCGGAGAGTATTCAATGTTCAGGTCTCGCTAGTCCGGGTGCCCTGCCCCCAGTTTATGCACCAACCGGAATGAGAGTATTTACGTTGGTTTGCTGTTCTGTACCCGGGGCTTTCGCATTACCGGAACGCAGGGAGGCCGTAGGCCGACCGGAGTTGCGGCAATGCGCGGCGAATTCCGCCGGGGTCATGTAATTCAAACTGCTGTGGGGATGTTCTTCATTGTATTCGTTGCGCCAGGCTTCTACCACCTCCTGAGCGTGTCGGCCGTCCAGAAACACGTGCATGTTCAAACATTCGTCGCGAAATCTGTCATGGAAACTTTCAATATACGGGTTTTCCCACGGGCTGCCCGGCGTGATGTAGATGGTTTCGGCGCCGCGCTCGGCAAGCCAGGACTGCAGGGCTTTAGCCGTCAGCTCGGGACCGTTGTCCGAGCGAATGTACCGCGGCGCGCCGTGGATCAGGAAGAGCCATTCGAGCGATGCGATCACCTTGGCCGCCCCGATCGAACGCTCTGCTCGGATGCGCAGGGAGGCTTCAGTTCGTCGCCGCGGGCCGTGCCCGGTGCAGAACCTGAAAGTCTGAGTTAGATTTGACGATGACGTTTCAGAAGAGTGTGTGCTGTCGGGCCAGGCTTGAATTGCGGCGTCAGCATTATGCGTGCTCGCACTGCGGGCAGATGGTCCCGTCGTGGTTCCTGTTTGAAGAGCGCGCATTCAATCGGGAGTATTTCAAGGAAGCAATGCGGAGGTCCCGCGACAACAAAGAACGCCGCCTGGCCAAGGTGAAAGAGCTCATGGCTTCCTCACGATCAACCGCCTTAGCATTGACGGACCTGGCTGGGTTGGATGAGGTCCCTGGACTGGTGGAGGACCTCGACGCGGTCATTGGCAGTGTGCCTTAGGTTGAACTCACGGACTTGCGCGGTCCCGGCGGTTTCATCATGGGTGATTACCGCGAAGCCATCCTTGACTATCTGGATGGGACTTGTAGTGCGGTTTCCCGTAGATGGAGTACTTAATCCCCCACAGTCTTACCGCGTCTGTGGAGAGTCCTCATGCCCCGGGTGCTCTTACGAGAGTAGCTGAATTCTGGCTACAATTTGTCAAGGCGGCAAAGAAAACGCCAAGGACTTCTTGGTTGTAAGTCCTTGGCGTTAAAGGCATTAAAATGGCGACCCCAACGGGATTTGAACCCGTGTCGCCAGCGTGAAAGGCTGGTGTCCTAGGCCAGACTAGACGATGGGGTCGTCGACTATCGAGCGTGTATTTGAGCAGGTTTCGCATCGCCCCATGCCGGGCGATAACTGGGAATATATACCATATCGTTAAAGGGGAATTCAAATTCACGCGGGCCCGCTTGGGCGCGTGCGGCCGGTTGCATTTTCGCGCCAGAATAAGCGATCATGGACGCTCGAACCGAAACCCGGGTTTTCGCGGCAACGTTTCCATCAGACCCGCTACCCGCAGCAGAGGAGATGTGCGATATGAGCATGAGCCGCAGGAGATTTCTCGGCACCACCGCATCGGCGGTCATCGTTGCCGGCGCCATGGCAAAGGGGCGCGTTTTCGGGGCCAATGAACGTGTCAACGTATGTGTAATGGGCATCAACGGCCGCGGCAAGAGCCATATCAAAGGCTTCGGCGCCGTCGCACAGGCACAGGTCGCCGGATTGTGCGACGTGGATACCACCTTGTTCGACAGCCGCGTCGAGGAATACTTCACCCGGCGCAACCTGCCAAAGCCAAAGACGTACGCGGATATCCGCGAGGTGCTTGACGACAAAGACATCGATGCCATTTCGACCGCCACGCCGAACCACTGGCACTCGCTGGCAACCATCTGGGCATGCCAGGCCGGCAAAGACATGTACGTCGAAAAGCCCATGACCCACAACATCTACGAGGGTCTCAAAGTTGTCGAGGCCGCAAAGAAATACAACCGTATCGTGCAGCACGGCACCCAGCTCCGAAGCAATCCCGGATTCCAGGAAGGCATCCAGTTGCTCAAGGACGGGTTTATTGGCGACGTCTACATGGCCCGCTGCGTGTGCTACAAATGGCGCGGCGACATCGGCAAGGGCGTCCCCGGCGAACCGCCGAGCACCCTCCGGTGGGACCTCTGGCAAGGCCCGGCCAAAGAGCAGCCGTTCATGGTCAAGGTCAGCAATCCGAAGGAAGGCATCTACGTGCCCTACTTCTGGCACTGGGTGTGGGAATACGGCAACGGCGACATCGGCAACCAGGGCGTCCACCAGCTTGATGCCGCGCGCTGGGGTCTCGGCGTCAACACCCCCTACCGGGTCTCGTCGATGGGCGGCTTGTTCCTGTGGGATGACGCAAAGCAGGTTTACAACGTATCTTCGTCGTCCTTCATGTTCAAGGGCCAGGACGGCAAAGACAAGATCATGACCCTCGAGGTGCGGCCGTGGTACACCAACGAGGAAATGGGCGGCACGTCGTTCGGCGTCATGTTCTATGGCTCGGAAGGCGTAATCACGTTCCCGAGCTATTTCGGGTACATTGCTTACAAGTGCAAGAAGTTCGGCGACAGCGACATGGTCGAGGCACAGAAACGAATGGACGGCGACGACAAGAACCACTACCAGAACTTCATTGACTGCGTGCTCAGCCGCGACGCCAGCAAGATTACCGCGCCGCCCATCGAAGGGCATTACTCCTCCGCCTTGTCTCATTACGCGCTCACCGGCGCGCGCATCAACCGCGTCCTCGAGATCAACGACCAGACCGGCGAGATTACCAACGTCGACTGGTCGAGCATTCCCGGTCTCACCGAAGAACAGGCGACCCTCTATCTCAAGCGCGATTACCGCGAGGGATTCGAGGTCCCCGAAGAAGTCTAGGCATACCACACGCCAACACGGCACCCGCCCGGCGCGGTCCCCACGGCCGCGCCGGGCGGTGTCGCTTCCCAAGAGGTGGACAGGTATAATCCCGCGCATGTTTTCCCAATTTGTCAATGACGGCGTGCCCGCACCGGTGTTCTGGGCGTTTGTGGGCGCCGCGATCATCATTCAAGGCATAAGCAAGTCAGGGTTCGCGGGCGGCGCGGGCATTTTGTCCATGCCGCTCATGTTCTTCGTGATGCCCGTGAACCGAGCCGCCGCCGTAATGCTGCCCCTTCTCATCCTGTGCGACATGAACGCCATTTACCATCATCGGCGCAACAAAGACTGGAAAACCGTGCTTCGGCTCTACATTCCCTCTGTGTTTGGAATTGCCGCAGGCGCGGCAGTCTGGTGGTGGATTGGCCGGGAAGGCGTTGAAGGCTACGGCATCTGGATCAAACGCTTCGTGGGCGTCATTGCCATGGTGTTCGCCGTGTACATCGCCTGTAAAGAGATGGCCATGGCATGGATCGACCGGTTCCGGCCGGGGGCCGCCGCGGGCTGGGCTGCCGGCCTTGCCGCGGGGTTCACGTCGACCATCGCGCACGCGGCCGGCCCTATCGTGAGCCTCTACATCTTCACGCAGGACCTGGGCAAGACCCTCTTTGTGGGAACGGTCGCCTGGACGTTCACCCTCATCAACCTCTCCAAACTCCCCTTCTATTTCGGAGTTGGGCTGCTCGAAAAGGACGTGTTGCTTTTTGGAGCGGTGCTGGTACCCCTCATCCCCGTGGGGTCGTGGCTGGGAAAATGGATGCACCACCGCGTATCCGAAACGCTGTTCAACCGCATTATCCTCGTGCTTGTATTTATCGCGGGTGTTCAGCTGTTCTTCGGCTTCGACCCTGTCATGTGGGCGCTGAAATTGTTCGGGGGCGACGGTTGAGCGGGTCCCCGTCCCCGAAGCCGCCGAAGACCAACACGAAATAGTCCCCTGGGCTCGCGGAACGCCCACGCGGCATTTCTATTGCGCTTGCCAGCCGAAACGGTGTGAGATTCGCGCTCTCAGTCCACTTTGTAGCCGCGCGAGTTCAACAGCTTGTATTCGATACTGTCCACCAGCGCCTGATACGACGCCGCCACGATGTTGCCCGAAACCCCGACCGTGTACCACGACATCTCGCCGTCGCTCGACTCGATGAGCACGCGGGTAACGGCCGCCGTGGCTGCCTGCGCATTCAGGATGCGGACCTTGTAGTCGTCGAGGTGCACGTCCCGCAGCTCAGGATACGTACCCTCCAGCGCTTTCCGGAGGGCGTAGTTGAGCGCATCGACAGGACCTTCTGCCTCGGCGGCGGTATGCATGCGCGTGCCGTCGGGCAATTCGAGCTTGACGGTAGCCTCCGAAATGGCCGGGCTGTCGGCGTCGTGGCGGTCCACGCTGGTGCGGAACCCGCGCAGCTTGAAAAAGGTGCGGTACTGTCCCATGGCTTTGCGCAACAGGAGCTCGAGCGACGCATCCGCCCCCTCGAATTCATACCCCTGGTTCTCGAGGTCCTTGACCTGCTTCAAGGCTTCGTGCGTTTCGGGAGCGTCGCGATCGAGATCGAGCCCGAGCTCCTTGGCCTTCTGCAACAGACTCGACCTGCCCGACATCTCGCTCACCGAGATGCGGGTCTGGTTGCCCACCGTCTCAGGCGGGATGTGTTCATAACTGACCTTGAGCTTCTTTACGGCGTCAGCGTGCATGCCGCCCTTGTGCGTGAACGCATCGCGCCCTACGAACGGATCGAAATCGCGCTGACCCATGTTGGCCAGTTCCGCCACGAGATACGATAGACGGGTCAGCTGGCGAAGCTGGTCCTCCGACACCACCTCGCACCCCATCTTGAGCTGCAGGTCGGGAATGACCGTGCAGAGGTTCGCGTTGCCTGTCCGCTCGCCATAGCCGTTGATGGTGCCCTGGACATGCACCGCGCCCGCATGCACGGCGGCGATGGTGTTGGCCACGCCGCAACCGCTGTCATTGTGAGCGTGAATTCCGAAAACGGCTTTGGGAAGGCGCGTGCGCGAAGCATGGGTCGCCTCGCCAATGCTCCACGGCAGGCTCCCGCCGTTCGTGTCGCATAGCGCCAGCACTTCCGCGCCCGCATGCCAGCCGCGTTCCAGCGCGGTCAGCGCATATTCGCTATCTTCACGGTAACCGTCAAAAAAGTGTTCGGCATCGAGAATCACGCGGCGGCCTTGAGATTTGAGATAGGCCACGGACTCCTCGATCAGCCTGAGGTTCTCTTCGAGGCTGACCCGCAAGACTTGTTGCACGTGGGTAGGCGAGAATTTCGCGAAGATGGTAACGACCGGCGTGTCGGCTGCAAGCAATGCCTTGATGTTGGGATCGTCCTCCACCGCATTCTTGGCGTGGCGCGTGCTGCCGAAGGCCGCCATTACAGCGTGCTTCATCTCCAGGTCCTTGGTGCGCCTGAAGAGTTCGGCCGCTTTCGGATTCGAGCCCGGCTGCCCGCCCTCGATAAAGGAAACGCCGAAGGCGTCCAGTTCCTGCACGATGCGAAGCTGGTCCTCGGACGAAAACTTCACACCCGGCCCCTGCGCCCCATCGCGAAGGGTTACGTCGTATACTTCGACTCGTTGTGCCACGCTTATGCTCTCCTCCCCCGCCGCCGACGCACGCCCACCAACACGCGCTTCAGGTTATCTGAAAACTATGCGCATCGAGACGGTCCGTGCGAATGATCCACGGAATCAGGGCATAACCAGGGTCGATGACCAGGCCGCCCGCTTCAGCCGAAGCCTCATCATACCGCGCAACGCCGTTCGATGCCACGCCGCATCCCCATACCGCAAAGGGCACCGGCCCGCCCGCGTGGGTGCGGCTGCTCAGAGCGGTGACATGATCCGGCGCGGCAAGGACACGCCAATCCGCGTGTGACCGGGCAGCCTCGAGACACGGTCCCACAACACGGCTATCGAACGCTTCGATGGCCGCGATCTTCTTGTCGATAATGCCTTCGTGAGCGCATTCGTCGGGCGCCTCAACATGGACATAGACAAAGTCCACGCGTTCAAGGGCGCGCAAGGCCGCCTCGACCTTGCCCTCGTAATTCGTATCGATATACCCCGTCGCGCCGGGCACATTAATCACCTCGAGGCCCGCGCACACGCCAATGCCTTTCACGAGGTCAACGGCTGAAATGACGGCCCCGGAAACGCCGAAACGTTCCCTGTACGTTTCCATCCGCGGCGCTTGGCCCTGCCCCCACAACCAGATCGAGGTCGCTGGAAGATGACCCGCGGCTCTGCGGGCCGCATTGACCGGGTGCCCCTCGAGAATGGGCCGCGACCATTCCATCAGCATCCGGAGATACTCTCCGGCAGGACCCTTGGGCAGATGTTCGCCGTACGGCTGGTCCGAGATATCATGGGGCGGCGTGCAGACGGTCGCTACCAACGCGCCGGGCTTGACTTCACCGCCCGGGATCACGGCAAGATGTCGGTAGCTGACGCCGGGATAGAACGAGCAAGCGTGCGGGCATTCCGCATCAAGCGTGCGGATCAGCTTCGCGGCCTCCTCGCTCGAGATGTGGTCCGCCGTAAAGCTCTTCATCACGCCGTCGTCCAGCGTGACCAGGTTGCAGCGAAAGGCCACGTCGTCCGGGCCCAGCGAAATGCCTTGGTTCGCGGCCTCGAGCGGCGCGCGGCCCGTGAAGGTCCCGTGAGGATCGTAACCGAACAACGAAAGGTTGCCGATGTCACTGCCCGGCGGCAAATCTCTGGGAATGGGCCAATACAGGCCGCATAGCCCTTCAGACGCAAGGGCATCCAGCGCGGGAGTCGACGCCAGTTGCAAGGGCGTCCGGCCACCGCGCGCATCAAGAGGGAAATCGGCCATGCCGTCCCCAATAAGGCATAAGAACTTCACGGGGAAGCCTCCACAGCATAACCACCTGAGAATGAACGCGGGAGAATAGCATTACGAACAAGGCAAAGTCAAACTATCCCGTTGGCGCATCATAAGTTCGGTCAAGTCCATAAAATACGAATACGGAGAATTATAAGAAATATGACACCCCGCCACACAGGCCAGGATGAGGTTCAACAACTGTGCCTTCAGCTCATCGACGGCCAGGTTGGTCCGGATGCCGCCGCGACGCAAAAGGCGCTCCTGGCCTTCTGCGCCCTTGTCAAGAAATGGAACCCCTTTGCCTCGCTGGTATCTTCCCAAGACGCCGAACGGCTCTGGCTTCACATCGCCGATTCACTCAGCCTGCTCGAAACCATCCATCGCCTGGGTGGCTCTTTGCCCCGGCTGTTCGACATCGGGAGCGGGGCCGGATTTCCGGCTATCCCCTTGGCATTGGCCATGCCCGGCCTGCAGGTTACAATGGTCGAGCGGTCCCGCAAAAAGGCGGGTTTCCTCGAGAATGCCCTCGGCGAACTGGCACTTCTGCCGCGCGCAACAATACTGCAAGGGACGTTTCCGCAGGAGATCGCCCTGGAAAAGCCCGGCGGATGGCTTATCACCGCACGCGCGGTGGAAGACCCCGGGAACCTGTGGCCGGGTGTGCGTGCTCTGGTGCAAGAAGGCGCCACTTTCCTCTGCCAATGGCCTGATTTGCCGCTTGGGGCAGACAAAATGTTCCACGTGGAACAGTTAATTGATGACTGGACCCAAACCGGGCTCCGGCGCGGCTCTCTCCACATAATCCAAAACCGGTGATCGCTCGAAAGAACCCGCAAGCCCTCTCCTGCCCCCAAAAGGTTCCACGTGGAACCTTCTACCCTTTCATCCCCGTCAAGGTGATGCCCTGAATGAACTCCCGCTGCGCCACAAAGAACAGGATTATGATGGGCAAGGTCATCATTACAGCCCCCGCCATCATCAGGCCGTAGTCCCCAGTCTTGAACACCTTCAGCGCAAACAATCCAAGGCTCAACGGATACAGCGCCTGGTCATTGACATAGATCAGCGGCCCCATGAAGTCGTTCCACACAGCCAGCGACGTGAAGATCCCAATCGTCGCCAAGGCGGGTTTTATCAAGGGCATGATGATCCGCCAGTAAATCCCCAGGTATCCGCACCCGTCAATCTTCGCGCTGTCCTCCAAATCCCCCGGGATGCTCCGCATGAACTGCCGCAGCAGGAAAATGTAGAACGCGCTTCCAAAGAACGACACCACCCACAACGGTTTCAGGGTGTTGTACCATCCGAGATTCTTGAATATGAGGAACACCGGAATCATTGTCACCTGCGGCGGAATCATCAAGGTCGCCAAAACCAAAAAGAAACAAAAATCCCGTGCCGGCCATCTCAGCCGCGCAAACGAGAACGCAACCAGCGAGGACCCCACAATCTGCCCCAACACATTCAGCACCACCAACACCAGACTGTTCCGCAGATACATCGTCACTGGAATCATTCGCAGCACTTCACGGTAGTTGAACATATACTTGTTCGCGACCGCTTTCGGCCGCAATGCCCGGTTGAAATCCAGCGTGACCCGGAGTCTGCCCTGTTCACGGAAATCCGACGGTCCTGCCTCCCTTATCCGCAGCCAGTTTTTGGTTTCGACCGAGTGGTCCATCTCGCTTGGGAACTGCCATGCCCATTCCTGCCACTGGTCGCTCCCCAGAAAACCCTTTTGAACGGATTCATACCGCACGCCTGCCATCTCGAGCGTGCAGTTCACCTCGTGCCAAGAGCGGTCGGCATGATTGCTGACCACTACCTTCTTGAGGTTCTCGGGCGCCATGTTCATCGGCACAATCGCCTGAACCGTGAACGAATCCTGGTTTTCGAAGGAATAGTGCAGCTCCTTCGATGCGCGCCGGAGACCCGTCTTCCTGTCCACGAGCTGGACATTGCTTCCCTTAGCCACCGTCCATGGGATATAGCCCCCTTCCGTGGGGTATTCCACCGACATATCCCAGCCGTGCAAGACCACGTCTGAGAGCGAGGCCCGCCGGTAGACCATGTCAAAGACCTCGTACACGATCTCATCGGTCACCTCGCCGCCGAACCAGGACGTCACCACCAACTCGTTTTTCTCGAACAGATGGTCCGGCGCGCGCTTGAGCACCCGGTTGAAAACACCCTTTGCCAGGTCGGGCTCCCGCAGATACTGCCCGTACAGGCCGGGCAGGCGGCCCTGCATAGACACCAGACGCTCCGTGATTGCGGCTTCAACAGGCCCCGCGAGACGCTCCCAGTCTTCCTCCCTGACGCGTACCGGGCGCACGGGCTTCTCATTCTCGCGAATCCGTATGTATGGAGAGCTTGCCACTCCCTCGGGAATCTGCGGCACCCATTTCGGCGGATACATCTCGTCCGGAACCTTGCAGCTCGTGCTGAACAGCCAGATGAACGGAATCGCAAAGACAAACGACCCCATCGCCAACACGACGTGGAGAAAAGCCCGCCTCGCTATCCGCTCAACCTTTCCAATGCGTCGAACCACTGGCGCATCATCTCCTACTTATCGCTCTCGTAATAAACCCACTTCCTCGACAATCGGAGTTGGACTATGGTCAATACCAGGATAATCGCGAACAACACCCAAGCCAGGGCGGCAGCATATCCCATGCGCATATACCGGAAGGCGTTGTTGAACAGCTCATACACATAAAACAAGGTCGAGTTCACGGGACCGCCCTGCGTCATCACGTACGCCTGCGTGAAAATCTGGAACATGGAAATCAGCCCCATGACCAGATTGAACAGAATATACGGGCTCAGCATCGGCAGCGTAATGCTGAAGAACTTGGTAAACTTCCCCGCCCCGTCTATTTCCGCGGCCTCGTACAGATGTCTCGGAATCCCTTTGAGACCTGCCAGCCAGACGATCATCCCTCCGCCGGCGCCCCACAGCAACATCAGAATGATCGCGGGCTTCGACCACATCTGGTCCTGAAGCCACGCCGGGCCGTCCAATCCGAGAAAACCCAGAAACGCATTCAGAATCCCCTCCTGGGGATTGAATATCCACTGCCACAGAATTGCCGCCGCCACCGCCGGCATGATCGCTGGAAGGTAGAAAAACGTCCGGTAGACCGCCATTCCCTTCACTTCGTAGCTCAACAACATGGCGATCCCCAATCCCACCGCCATGCTCAAAGGGACGCTCAGGGCGATATACAACGTGTTCCAAAGAGATTTGAAGAACAACGGTTCAGCCGTGAACATGTTGAGATAGTTGTTCAACCCTACGAACTTTGGCGGCGAGAACACATCGTATTCACAGAAGCTCATGATCAATGAGAAGACAATCGGGCCTCCCCAGAACACCAGAAACCCGATGAACCACGGCGTGGCGAAGGCATACCCTGCATAATACTCTCTCCGGAAATATCCCGTGCTCCGCAATCCCCGCTCAAAATACCAGAACACCCCTCCAAACAGCGCGAGGATCACCACGCCGTATACCACCAGTACGGGTGTCCAACTGATTTCAGGGTACGCCTTGGGATGAAAGAGACGGTCCAGCTCCCTTTGAACGATCTCCGTCTGGTAATCCAGCGCCATCTTCGCATTCCGGCGAATATCGGCCGGGTCAAAGGTCTTGTAGATACCCGCCTCCATAGCGCGTACCTGGGCATTCCACAACACCTGGCCCACCGCCGTAACCGGGCGGCACTTCGAGTACGGCAGCGCCTCGACAAACACCTGTTTTGCTGTCTTGAACCGCTCCGGTACCTCGGGATCGCTGTAGATATAATATTCGTTGGCCCATTCGGCCACGCTCTTCCGCGCCTGGATTTGGGGAAGAAAGATGTTGCCGCTCCCGCGCGCGAATTGCCGTTGCTCGTCGCACTTAATCTTGACGGCACGCTGGGAAACCATGTATTTCATGAACTCCCACGCCTCACGCGGATGCTTGGCCCCCCGGGGTATGACCAGCGACCACCCCCCGCACCAGCCCAGGCGCTGCTTTCCCTCTGGCGCCGGAGCAAGGGTTACCCCGAAATTCAGGTCGCGCTTCAGGTTAATGATCTGCCCGATGTATTCATCGCAGTCGATGCGCATGGCAATCTTGCCGCGCAGAAACGGGTCGAGATCGGTACCTTCCTGGCTGGATTGAAACGCCGTCACCTCCTTTGCCCCGCCCATCAGGTCGTACAGCTCGGTCATGTAGGCCAGCGCCTCAACGACCTCCGGTGAGTTCAGCGTGCACGTCCGCCCGTCCTCACTCATGAACTCGCCCCCGTTCAGCCACCCGTAGATGTACAGCCACGAATTCCCGTAATTAGGAACGAACCCCACCGAGACCAGCTTGCCCGAAGCATCCCGTTCGGTCATGATCCGCGTGGCGTCTTTCAACTGCTGCCACGTCCTCGGCGGCCCTACCCTCGTGGGGTCCTCCGGGTCTACGCAGCCCGCGGCGATCAGCTCGTCGGAGTATTTTTCCAGCAGATCTTTGTTATAGAAAAGGGCTCTACTGTCTGTGCGCGTTGGAACCGCGTACAGCTTCCCCTCGTAACACGCCTCGAGCCAGCACGGACGGTAGAAGTCTTCCTCGCGCAGTGTTGACGGGTCGTCCGGGCGCTCCCGCAGGTCCTCTTCATAGAATTCCTGCAACGACATGAACGCCCCGCGCGCCGCCCATTCCCCCACCGCGAACCGATCGAAGAACACCACGTCTGGCGGGTCGCCGCCCGTTATGCTGCAGAGAAGCCGTTGCGGATCGTCCGTTTTGTTGATCGACGCGCTCTGGCCCATGACCACTTTGATACGGGGCTTGCCGTCGCTCCCGTCGTGAAAAGCCTCAAAACCATGGACCACGCCTCCCGCGAAGTTATCCAGCTCCTCTCCCCAATAATACAAAGTCACCGTTTCGGACGCGGAGGCACATATGGCGGCCGTCACAAAACCGATAAAGGACAAGAATGCCGCCGTCTTGCGCAAAGCACCCCCTAACGTATCGCCAAACCGTGGTTTTCTGGCGCAACCGTGGGCCAGGTCCTCCTGCCCAGCATGCCGGCACATCAGGTCCGCGCAAGTGAGACATTTCCTCACGCGGCGCCCCGCGCACGCCGCACCCCGGCCAACTGAGCGGAATCACCCGTCCGTATCAAACCACAGCCGCGCCCGCCCGATCAAGGAAGAAGGGCCCGCGGGGGTTCGAACAATCCAGCGCGAACGTGATAGGCTGGACCCCGGAGCACATCACTCATGGGAACGGAAAGCGCCGCAGTACGGGTCGGACCCGCAGGCTGGTCGTACGACGACTGGCAGGGCATCGTCTATCCCCCCGGCATGCCCCGCCACCTCCATCCTCTTGAGTTTCTCAGCCGGTACTTCGACACGGTCGAGGTGAATTCCTCGTATTACCGTCCCCTGCCGCCGAACTACGCGGCCAACTGGCTGAATCTGCTCGATGGCAATCCCCGCTTCAAACTCACCGCGAAGCTGTACAAGGCGTTCACCCATGAACGCGGCTCATGGCCGTCGCAACAGGATATCGACGCCGTTCGCGCCGGCTTCGACCCCCTCATGGACGCACGACGGCTGGGCGCGGTGCTGGTCCAGTTCCCGTGGAGCTTCACGCGCACCGTCGAGAACCGCAAATGGCTCGCGCGGGTAGCCGGCACCTTTTCCGAATATCCTCTTGCCCTCGAAGTGCGCCATGCCTCATGGAACCGCCCTGAGGTCTTCGACGAGCTTGCCCAGCGGGGCATCGCGTTCTGTAATATTGACCAGCCATTGTTCGCCAATTCTCTCGGACCCACCGACACGGTGACCGCCCGCGTGGGCTACGTCCGCCTTCACGGCCGGAATGCCGACGACTGGTTTCGCGAAGACGCCAGCCGCGACGAACGCTACGACTACCTGTACTCACGAGAGGAACTTGGCCAGTGGCTGCGCAAGATCGAGCGCATCCGCGAAATGGCCGCCGAAGTTTACGCCATCACCAACAACCATTACCGCGGCCAGGCGGTGGTTAACGCCTTCGAGCTTCAGGACGGCCTCGGCATCAAGAAGCAGGCGCCCCTTCCCGAGTCCCTCATCCAGGCGTACCCTCGCCTCAACGACATCCAACGCGAATAGGCCCGTCACCCTGAGCAGCCCGAATCGCGTTATGACATCAGTATGGGCCGGTCCCAGGACCGGAGGGGGGTTTCCGGCGTGAGAACCGCGAGCCCGGCCTGGAATAAGCGTCCTTACACGCAGAATGTATTGAATATGGCGCTTAACGGTAGTGTAATAGCAGCCAATGCGATCGCATAAGGTTATATGGTTCATTACGGCTGTGCTCGTGGCCGCAACCGTTTTCGTTGTGGCCACGCGCCAGCCGGCGCCGCCCAACACGCCTTCGCCTATCGTCGATTTGTCGCCCCAGCAGGCCAATCTGTTGATTGAAACCATGTTGGCCTGTCTCGACGACGATCCCCAGGGCAGGCGCGTGCGCACGCGCTATGTCGTGGAAGCGGTCGCGGCGCTCGCCGAAGAGGGGGTGATGGAAACGGCGCAGACCTACTTCGCCCTCGGCGTGCTCCGGTACGGCCAGCGATGGAAAGATGCCCCATTGGGCAAGTCCGAGGCAGCGTTTCGCAAGGCCATCGAATTGGACCCCGACTGGCCCATGCCGCATAACGGACTCGGACTCACCCTCATGTACATGGAGCGATTCGAAGAAGCCGAAGCCGCGTTTCGCCACGCCATCCAATTGGACCCGAACTGGAGCCGCCCCCACAACGACCTCGCCGTGCTGTTGCGCCATACCAACCGCCTTGATGAAGCCGAGGCGGAGGCCCTCATCGCGCTGTCACTCGACCCGGCCAGCGTCGCCAACAACAACAATTATGGCAACGTTCTCCTCAAACGAGGCCGTGTCGAAGAAGCCGAAGCCCAGTACCACAAAGCCATCGAACTGGACCCTCAGGAGCCCGCCCCCTACTACAATCTCGCGTGCACGTCCGCCCGCCGGGGCGATCGCGACGGGATGCTGGCCTATCTCAACGTCGCGATCGTGCTCGCCGACGTGTTCCGCGAAGAGGCCAGCGAGGACCGCGAGTTCGCCGCCTACCGCGACGATCCCGCCTTCCGCAAACTTGTTTACCGGGAATGAGCAGGCCGCCTCCCGCGCCGAGGAAGACCGTCCCAAAACGGAGGGCCGGTTTTCCAACCGGGCACTCAATCGCCGCGGCCCTTCCGGGCCGCGCTCCGGCGACCAATCGCTTCGTCCACTGTGTTCACACGTGCGCAGCGCCTCGCGCGGCTGGAATCCGTTCGCATGCCGTGACACAATACCTCTCCAAACCGGTTGGCAGACTTTCGTACACGATTGCCCGAGGGACTTGCGTATGAGCGTCAAGGACAAGGTCCGCGTCGGAGTGATTGGCGCCGGGGGGATGGCGCACAGCGTGCACCTGCCTTCGCTTGGCTGCATCCCGGAAGCCGAGGTCGTCGCGATCTGCGACCTGGTGCCCGAGCGCGCCAAGGAAGCGGCCGCGAAACACCATATCCCCAGGGTCTACCCGATTCATGCCGAGATGCTCGAGCACGAAGTGCTCGACGCGGTGCTGTGCCTCTGTGAACCGGATCGCCAGTTTCGCCCGGCCTACGACGCCCTGTCAGTGGGCAAACACGTAATGCTCGAGAAACCGCCGGGACTGACGCTCTTTCAAGCTCGAACCCTCATGCGTGCGGCGCGCGAGCACAATTGTATCGTCCAGGTGGCGTTCAACCGGCGCTTCATCCCCCTTGTGCAAGAGGTCCTGGCCCGCATGCGCAACCTCACCACCGTCAACCAGGTTGTCGGACATTTCATGAAACACGGCACCGCCGCCTTCTGCGACGGCAGCATCAGCGCGTTCGAATCCGACACCATACATGTCCTCGACTGGGTGCGTTGGGTGGCCGGTGGGAATCCCGTCGCAGGGGCCATGCTCGAGTCGCGGTTCGGCGACGTCGTGCCCAACGCCTGGAACGCCGTCGTCCGGTTCGACAACGGTGTTGCGGGCGTGATCAAGGCCAACTACATGACGGGCGGCCGCACCCACATGTTCGAGGTGCACGGTCCGCATGCCAGCGCGTTCATCGACGTGGGATTCGGCTCAGCCACGTGCAGCGCCCGCATCCTGGTCCACGGCAGCGGCGGCGAGTACTCGCTCGCCGCGAAAGGCGCGGGCGAAAACCAGACCATCGAGCTTGACGGCATACAGCTCGCCGGCAGCCGCGAGTTCTACGCCTACTACGGTTTCCTGCAGGAAAACCAGGAATTCATCGCGGCGGTCCGCGAGGGCAGGCCCAACTCGTGCGACATCGAAGACGGCGTGAAAGCGTTCGAGTTCGCCGAATTCCTCAACGCCCACCGCCTGGCATAGGAAGAGAGGATTACTCCAAATGTTGTTGATCTCGCTCATTCTCGCGGCAATCGCCGCCGTACCGGAACATGACCCCCTGGAATATGCCTTCATTTCCCACGCCAAGATAGCCGACGAATCCGATGGCAGCGCCAACCGCTGGCCGAACATGGCTGTGCTCGAGGATGGCCGCGTACTGGTTGTGTGGTCGCGCCAGCCGTCGGGCGATGGCGAAGATGCCATCCTCGCCTCGTTCTCACGCGATTGTGGATGCAGCTGGACAGCCCCGGCAGCCATTCTCGCAACGCCCGGGTTGTTCATCGACGCGGATCCCAGCATTGTCGTCTCGGGAAGCCGCGTGTTCGTCTCATGCACCGCCGTCAAAGGCGATGGAATCAACACCTCTACGCAGAGGTTTGTCCGCAGCGAAGACAACGGCCAGACGTGGTCCGAACCCTACGTTGTCTCGTTCAACCACCGCTATACCTGCGGCAAGACCCACCGCGGTCTGCGCCTCGCCTCTGGCACGTTGTTGCTCGGATATTCCTGGGAGACCGGCCTCGAAACCGGCGGCACTCTCACCTCCGAAGGTCAGATGGATCTCCGCGCCGGCGTCATGCGCTCGACCGATAACGGCGACACCTGGATCAACGGAGGCGACACCCACGCCACCTTCGATAAGGTGGGCGAACACGCCGTGTCCGGGACCGATGAACCCGCCATCGCTGAACTCGAGGACGGCTCGCTCTACATGCTCATGCGCACCGGCGCCGCGTACCTCTACGAAGCCCGCAGCGACGACGAAGGCATCACCTGGCGCGACGTCAAACCCAGCCCGCTCGCCGGCTCGAACGCCCCCGCGGCGCTCGCTCCCTTCACCTTCGGTGAACGCAAGGGTATTTTTGTCGTATGGAACAACTCGGCCAACCGCGTGCCTCTCTCCGCCGCGGCATCGTTTGACGGCGGCAAAACCTGGACACCCCCGAAAGACATCGGCTACCCCTACACGCGCGGGCAAGCCTCCTATCCCTCGTGTGTGCAAGCCCCGGACGGAACCCTCCTGGCGGTGTGGCAACAGGATCTCGAGGCGGGCCGCGCGGTACGCATGGCGCGGTTCAGCCTCCCGTGGCTCGTGGCACAACCCGCGAACGCGCCATTGCCCGAATTACAGGATATCCGGCTTCCCGAGACGCCCGCCGAGTGGGTGACGTATTCGACAACGGTCACGCCCGATCGCGCGGGCCCGCCATGGCGTCTCCATCGCGAACCGGGCACGCTGACGGGCGGCATCCTCCGCCTGAATCCTACGGGCGGGTACTATATCGACGACCAGCCCCAGTTCTTCGACGGCTCGCGCAACACCGTAGTGGAGGCGCGCCTGCGTGTGGTCGAGCGGGATCGCCAATCCCCGGGAAACCATTCCGCGGCGGAAATCTGGATGGGGGGTCCCCAACCCGACACGAGCTGCGTTCTTTACATCCGCGAAGACGCCGTGTCGTTCAACGCACAGTATCAGCCGGCTGTCGCGGTCGATGCTGCACAACTGCACACCTACCGCGTCTGGCGCGATCTCCCGAACCGCAAGGCGTATCTTTTCCTCGATGATGCCGAGACACCCGTACTGGCGTGCAGCCTGGAAGCCCCTTACGGCTACAACATCAACCGCATCCTGTTCGGCGATTCGGGCGGGGCAGCGGACGTGTCGGGCGTCACCGACTGGGCTTTCGTGCGCTGGGGATACATCGAAAAGAGCCCCAACCCGCCAACACGCCTCAGTTCGAGCGACGTCGACGTCACCATCGTCGCCCTGGGCGACTCGACCACCGCCGTGCGCGGACCCTTGCTTGTCTATCCCGGGCTGCTGCAAGAAGACCTGCGCGATCTCGGCATCTCCGCGCGGGTAGTCAACGCTGGCGTCCCGGGCGACACAACCGCCACGGCCCGGGAGCGGCTCCAAAAAGACGTGCTCGCGCACAATCCCCAACTCGCCATCGTCTCCTTTGGCATTAACGACTCGGCCATCGATGTCTCGCAAGGCGCCTCAACCCCGCGAGTGGCCATCGAGGAATACGAAGCCAATCTCCGGTATATCGTCGCGGAATTGCGCAAGATTGATTCGAAGGCCGTCCTCGTGACGCCCAATCCTCTCGCGTGGACGCCTCTCTTGAAAGACATGTACGGGAAACCCTCTTACGATGTTTCCTCCGACGCGGGATTCAATTTCATGCTCGAGCAGTACGCGGACGTCATGCGGCGCGTGGCCGCGGCCGAGAATGTGCCGCTGGTTGACACTCGAAACGGCCTGGCGGACCTCGGGCAACGCGCAGGCATCGAACGCCTGCTCCTCGACGGCATGCATCCCAACGATATAGCCCACCGCTTCATCGCGGACCGCATCCTCGAGTGCATCACGCCCCTGCTCGAAGACGGCGATGCCCGCCAGGAACAATGAAATGGCTGGCATGTGCGTCGCATGCCAGCTTCGCAGTTACATCGCGCCGGGATGTCCCGCGACTCGGGCGCCGTGTGACGGCTCCGAGGCGCCCTTGCGGGTCGAGTTCGGTTTCACACCGCGCTGGTACCGGTCGCGTTGCGGCATCGATTTCGGGGAACGGTGGCACCTCGATCCCCTGTATCGCGGCGAGACCATCCTGAAAATGCGCGCAGCTCTCAACCATGCCTTTCCTGCGATCTCTTGGCGCAAGAATGAGGCGGTGGCCGTGCCCAATATTGACGGCGTCCACGGCGGCCTCACCGTGACCCGCCTCTTCGGCATCCCGGTCGAGTATTACGCCGATAATTGGCCCGCGGCCTTGCTCGAGTTCTTGCCGCGAGAAACCATCCGCACGCTGTCGCCGCCGGACCTTTCGAACCACCCCCTCTTCGAGCAGCTCGAGTCGCAGATGGATTGCATCGAACGCGAAGCCGGCCGTATCGAGGGCTACATCAACTGGCAGGGGGTGCTAAACAGCGCCTACCGTATCCGGGGACCCGAGGTCTTCACCGATCTTCTCACCGACCCGGGACTCGCCCACCACCTGTTTGAAACCGTCACCGAAACCATGATTGCGGGCATGCGCCGCGTCTACGAGCGCCAGCGCGCCACCGGCGTCAACGTGCGCCACGCAACCGTCAGCAACTGCCTGGTCAATATGGTCTCACCCGGGCAGTACCACGAGCACTTGATGCCCTACGACAGACGGCTCGCCCAAGCCTTCGAAATCTTCGGGATCCATAACTGCGCATGGAACGTCGACCCCTATATCGACGATTACGCCAGTTTCCCCAATCTCGCCTACGTCGATATGGGGTTAGACTCGAAGCTCGATTATGCCCGGCAAGCATGTCCTCACGCGCGCCGCGCAATCATGTATACCCCGCGCGATCTGGCAACCAAGTCAGAGGCGCAGCTCCGCCGCGATCTCGGGCGTATCTATCGCGAGCTAGGGCCGTGCGACGTGGTAATGGCCGATATTGACGACAACATCCCCGGTCAGCGCGTGGCGTTTTTCGCGCAGGCCGCCTTGGAAACGGCGAGGTGACCGGGGCGCTCGTGGTAATCATCCCGTCTGCCGTTACCCAAAGTCAGGTCTATAGAAGTTCTCTCCAAATACCTGGTTCAACATTCCCAGGTTTTCGTAACGAAACTGCTCGGCGAATGCATACCCGCGCGTTTTTCCAACCCGCGCGCAGAATTCGCGAATGGCGTTGCCTATGAAGGCGCGGTATCCGTCCCTATCCATTTCTCTCAGGCCGGGCAGGTCAATGCCCAGTGCTGCCGCCTCTGCAAGGACGAGATCTACCGTGAGCGCCATCTGACAATCGTGCTTCAGCAAGGCTTCAACTTTCATGTCAATGGTCGATGATATATCGACGAACATTCGGGCATCGTCTGACGGGTGTTTAGCGAACCAGTACGCCTCGGTGCATTTGTACGGTGCAAACGCATGTTCGGGGTGAAACAAGGGGTTAGCCGCAAAGGAAGCCGCTTCATACGCTGCCATCCCGACGAGGCGGTGGTCCGGATGGTCCTCCCGCGCGGCAAACGGGTCCCAGCTCATCACGATGTCCGCCTTCACCTCCCGGACAAACGACATCACCTTACTGCGAATCACGTTCGGATGCGTCTCGTTCAGAAATGCGTCTGGATATCCCTCAAGACGAACCTCCTTCAGACCGAGGATACGGCCCGCCTCAAGCGCCTCTTCCGCGGACACACGGATCAACTCCTCTTTGCTGAGGCGAAATGATCCAACTGAGTTATCCGTGAGGATATACTCGTAAACATCGTAGCCCTTTTCGTCAACAAGACGAGCAACCGTGCCCCCCGCCATGAACTCGAGATCGTCGGCATGTGCAACAACAGCTAGAACGGTCTTCTTGCGTTCCATGGCTCTTTCCTCCGCGTATGTTCCCAAGCGCCGCCATTCAACATTACGGTATGCAGTAGCCTTTCCTCAACACCGGCCCGTGGGCTATGGACGAATGCCGCACACACCTGAACAATGTCCGCGAAGCGTATTTGGGCATTGCGTGTAGAGTTCAACGCTGATTCCGGCTGCAGCGCGGTTCCTGTGGAATCAGCCCGAAACCTTCTCGTCTTGAGGACATGTTCGGGCTTTTCGGAGTTGGTCCTGTATCCTCACTCTTTGGTAAACAGATATATGTATCATTTATCTATTAGAAAGAAAATCCAAGTACCACATACATATTTCGGCACGAGTAGGCCATTGGATACGGCTCAACGCGGCCAGGGAAT
>DAOLNV010000073.1 GCA_035416745.1 Candidatus Hydrogenedentota bacterium
ATATCCTGCGAAACCTTGCCTATACCTCCGTTGCCCGTGAACAGCCAGTTCACATCCACCAGCATACGCAGTTCCGGGTGCCTGAATTCCGTCTGTCCAACGTAATTCACGCGTGCATCGTGCAGAGCCTTGCACGGATGCAGCCGAAATCCCGCATCCATCAGGGCCGACTCGACTTTGTAACGGTCCTCTTCAGGAATAAGAAGGTCCACGTCTCCGCATACCCTGAGTCGAGGTCGCATGTAATATCGCTTCGCGAAGGGAATTCCCCGCATAAATAGGAAACGGCAGTCACTTGCATTCAGGGTTGTTCGTACCACGCTGATTGCAGCCAACACCCTTTGCCGATGTCTCAGCCACCGCCACCAATCTTGACGCAAGTAGATGACGGCGGTCTTCAGAAATCGGGAGTTCTCCGTGACCGCTGCACGAGATAATGTTGCATAGACCAAAGATACAACCTTCTGCAAGATGCACGTTTGCCGGAACGCAAAAGCATCCGAACATTCTTTTATGAGGCCGTATCGAAAGACAGGAGAACAGCCCCACTCCCGGGCACTCAGAACCACTAGAGCAAGTTCCGGTTGGCTTCGCATGGACACTCAACGTGGGTCGGACTCGAATGCTGCCGCGATTAGGGCCGCGGTCGTGTTCAAGTCCCCGTTGACTACTCTGAAGAAACCTGCCTCATGTACAAGCTTCTGGGCAATCCCTAATCCCATGTCATAATGTTTTGGCGACGTACGCTTGAGGGGTTTGACCATTCTACGATCTGCGAGGCGTGCGGCTTGTAGATGCCACAAGGACTCCTCAGTCGAGCAAGGTTCTAGACTGCTTTGTGCTCCGAAACCTGGCATCAGGAAGAAGAAATGGGTCGGCCTTAGTAGTGTAAAGGCCTTCACGATTGGGAAGATTTGGCCCAAATTGGCCATCCATATGCCTGAGTCTGTGTTGGATAGTTGCCTAAGTGGCGACTTGAGAGGCTCAATATCAGGAAGCAAGGTGAATGTCCTTTGCGATATCGTCGAACCCAATGGAAATGCCAAGACAAATCCATCTGGCAAGAGCATCGCGTAATCATCTACTGCGAAATGATACCCGCGTCGTAACAGAGCGGCTGTCACGCTTGTCTTCCCGGAACCGGAAAGGCCGGATATCACTGCGGCATCGCCATTCTTGTTTACAACGCAGCACGCATGCAGCGGGAAATGTGGCCTTCCCATATTCACGACTAAGTGCAAAAGAAGTCGTCTGAATACGAACCAAGCCGTTGGTAGCAATGTAACTGTTTGAGCGACTCCGCATTCTGGGCAGCACAAAACCACATGGTCGTTCGGGGCCTCGAAAATGGCCAGGCGAGTAGTCGTTCTGACAGAGTTCGAAATGGGGGTCTTGAGCGAGCCCAAGAAGTGACTGATCCGGTCCTTCATCGCGGCCGACTCTGACATGAGAAGTAGGTATTCGTCGAATATCCTGAATAGCAGGAGCTCCCCTTTCTCCAATACACGAGATTCTTGGAAAGAGCCTGACGGCGCGGTCAACTCTCGCTGCCGAATCCTGTAGTCGTCCGTTTCGCTCGACATATCATTCCCGCTTATATAGCGACGGCCGGAGGATGACCTCCTGCCTGATCTGTGTGCCATTTGCGGTGATATGGCGCAGAAGGCACACAATGTTCTGAACTAACTATGATTTGTCTTTCAGTTCGATTGTCGGGAAGTGATTAGGGAACAACATCCAGGGAATACTCTTGTCCTTCAGCGAGGGTGATGATTTCTCGCTCCTTGCGGCGCATCAGGCCGGTTTCGAGGTCGGAAGCGTACACGGTGAGCGTGTATTGACCCGGTTTGAGGGCGGGGAAGGTGTATTCACCTGCTTCCGATACTGTTACGAGCGCAACGAACGATGAGTTTTCCATCAGAGGGGCGACGAAATTCCCCTTGCTCCCCCGTGCGATCTCGGGCAGGACGCCAGCGTCGCTTGAGGGCGTGAGAAAGAAGAGCCGAGGACTGCTTGCCGCTTGCGATCCCCCGGCCGCGAAACGTATTGCCGCCGTGCCGCCGGTTTCAAAGCGAACGTGGGCGACGGTGTCAGCCGATATCGAGACCTTTTCGAACAAGAAGCTCTCCGACATCGACTTCAGGTGATACCTCACCTTGACGATATACTCGCCAGCCGCCAAGGTCAGCCTCCCCTTCCACTGGCCATCCTCTGTCTTTCGCCACCCGTCCTTGCCTGCCAATCTTCTTGCGGTGGTGCCTACACGTGCGGCCGCGTCATCCTCCAAGGCGTACGATACGGGGACATCATATTCGCCGGCGGCATAGGTGTAGTTCCAGGGACACGCATCTTCGGGTTTCAGAACGTCTTTCGGAAAGACCTCCAGCGCAGACCAGAGATTGTTCGTATCGGCAGGCCGGCCCGTGAATACGGCCTCAACTTCCAACACGCCGGGTGCTTCGAGCGCAATCTCGACTTCCGTGGCTCGGCCATGTGCTACCGTGATGCCGCCCCGGTATAAGGAAACGCCGAATTGGGGATGAACCACCTGCAGCGTCACTTCGCCCGCAGGGACATCCGGCAATTCGAACCGACCCTGCTTATCCGTCGTCACGCCTTCGCCGTCGTGGTTCATCCTTGTGCGGTCGCCCCAGCCGGTATATATCTGCCACGCGGCCACCTGTGCTCTATCAACGGGCTTGCGAGTGTGTTTCTCGATGACTTTCCCGGTAATCCGTCCCCGGCATCTGTCGACCAGGGTAAGGACCACATCCTTACTGCCCATCGGCACATTGGGGGCGTTGGCGGGTTCGTATCCCTCTGCTTCGCAGAAAAGGTGCGTAGGCGTTTTGGCAAATCCGCCGTCCGGGCCGATAGCGTTCGCATTCACGCAGTCCAGCCTGAACCGGCCTTGTTCGTCCGTCGGCCGGGTGGAGGTGGTCCGTTTTGGCCCGCCGAACAGACCCGACCAAACCGTTGCGCCGACCACGGGGCGCCCGCGCGAGTCCCGCACGATTCCTTCGATGATGTACTGGGCGCTGCCGGCATCCAGCTTGAGTTCCACCCCTTCGCAGTGTTCCTCTTTGGCGAGTTCGATGATCAAGGGGCTTTCTTCAAGGGTCGCGCCCAGCAACTCCATGGTTCCGCCGCCTGGTCCTTTGGGCGCCAAAGCGCAATAGCCCGATTTCAGGCCATTGATGAAGAAAGCACCGTCGGGTCCGGTCGGTTCGGAGAAGACGCAGGGTGCATACAAAGACTCATGTTCCGGGGGCGTGTCGAAGCCGTGCGCCGCGCCTATGACCACATTCTGAACCGGTTCTCCCCGGGCATCCACCACCCGGCCCGACACCGCGCAAAGCCCGCACAACCGAAGAGTCAAACCATCCAGCCCTTCTTCAGGAACGAGCTTCAGAGCCGCGGCGTGTTGGAAACCCGGCGCCTCGGCCGAGATGACGTATTTCAACCCCGGCGTCGGAATCTCAACCGAGAACTCCCCGTCTTCTTCCGTTGTCCACGATCGGGACCACGGCTCGATGTTTAACGAATCCAGTAACGAATCCCGCGCTCCCGTTTCGTCGATGGGTAGCCTTACGCACACAACGGCCTCGGCGACGGGCGTCTCGTCGGAAGCGCGCACCACGATGCCCGAAACGGCTGGAGCAGGGGGGGCAGGCGGCGCGGGTGGTGGAGCCAGCGGCGCCTCAGGGACTGCTACCGGCGGCTCGGGAATCTCTTTCTGCGGTGGGGTTTCCTCAACGGCCACGGACTCCTTCTCCGCCACCGCCGGCGATGGGGGGGAATTCGAGATCTGAGCGGGCCAACGCCGGTAAGTGAAGACAGCAACTAACATGACAATAATCAGGAATAGGATTCCGCTTCTCATGCTCGTTTTCATACCTGTTGTCCCATAGGTGTCGCTGTCTCAACGCAGCTATTCCACATCTTCGTAATCAGCATATTTCGTGTTGCAGAAGTCGTAGTCCTGGTCCGCAGCATGTTGTGTGGGACATACATCACCGATCTCGAAACTGCCACCTGCAATAAACGTCGGGCATGAATCGCCGCCTTGGGGCCAGCCATCTATGTCGTCGTTGAGTCCGTCGGGGCACAGGTCAATAGACTCATAGCTTTGGTCTCCCTGTCTAGTGCACTCGCACCTATCCTTGAACTTGTCGCCTGTGGCTTCCGGGCAATAATCACCAGTCTCATACCAACGATCACCAGGCACAAACTGTGATTCGCACTCATCGTAAGTGTCGTTCGGTGGTTCTCCCATTGAGCGAAAGTCCTCAGGCGTTGTTGCGCTCCTCAAGCCAGCTTCGTCCATCCAGATTAGGGGGCGATGACGAGGAGCAGTATGGGCTTAATAGTCGCCACCTATTCCAAATGCACTTCAGCAGTCTCTCCCGCTGTGACGCTGACGTGTTGCGTCCATGGTTCGCCGTGCAAGGCGTTACGGGGTACGCAGACGACGGTGTATTCTCCCGGCACAACAAACGGGATCGTGTGGACGGGTGTGTCTTGGGTGGAGTCGTAGTATTCGTCCAGGCGCACAAGGGCGTCAGCTATCGCCGCGCGCTTCAAAAAACCGTCGTATTCGCCCCGGACGAGAAGCAGCCGGACCGGCTGCTCCAATCCCGCAGGAAGACATACGTTGATGGTGCCTTCGGCGCCTTCCATGTCTATTTCAATCGGAACATCGGTGACTAGCCCGGGTTCGACGATTGCCCTAATGGTTCGCACGCATGTGACGCCATGGAGGTCCTGTTGTGAACCCGGTGTCAGTGGAAACAGTATGAACGACACCTGGACATCGTATTCTCCCGGCGATAGTACCCAATCGCGATGATAGCGCTTGTTGGACTGCCCAATTCCGCACTGAAGGTCAGTCTTGAGTAGTTCATTTTCGCCCCGTTCAATGTTCAATGGGTCGTCGCGCTCGTGTCGTCCCGCGGGCCCGCACCGGATGCCATTCGGTACGACCTGCCAGCCTTCCACATAGTCTTCCTCTTCGACATGTGCACACAGGAGACCCGCGGCTCGCAACTCCAACTCAATTTTCGTTGTCTTCCCGTCGCGCACTTGGATTCCCGATTCCTGCAGAGCCCCATAGGCTTCAGACTCGATAAACAACTCCGCTTCACCTGCGGGCACGTCATCAATGATGAACCAACCGGTCCATGAACGCCTTGTCCCCGCGCCTTTTGCGTGGTTCTCGTAGAATTCCGCGTTTCTGCGATTTTCGCCCCAAGCCGTTTCGGTGCGCCAGAGTGAGACCTTGGCATTCCGAATGATATCACCCGAATCTGCATCCCGTAAGAGGATCTCAACCCGTCCTCGCCTCTCGCGCTGCATTTCCAGGCGCAGCCCTCGGGAGCCTACCGGAATATTGGACATCTGCAAGGGCTCGTACCCTTCACAAGCCGCACAGAGAGTCACCTTGTCGATCTGCACATTCGGACGAAGTGGTACGGTCAGCAGGATGTGGTCCACGCGGAAATGGCCGGAGTCAGGGGTTGGGGACGACATTTGACCCACACCGCCGGCCCCGGGGATGATCGCCCACAGCTCTGCACCGGAAAGCGGCGTTCCTCGCTCATCGACAACCACGCCCTCAATGGTTCTGGCGGGGTCGAGAGGCAGGACAACCGTGAGGTTGTCCTTCCATTCGCCTTCCCGAAGCGACACTACGGAAAGGGGATTGGAACTGCTGCCAAGACTTGAGAAGCGCTCCCATTCATAAGTCTTTCTCAGGGGGCTATAGCGAGCCCATATGGCGTACTCTCCCGCCTCCAGGTCTGATATCGTGAATTTCCCGTCGTCTTCCGTGGGTCGATTGCTCATGTGCTGGGACTCATTAGGGGCTTCGACCAATGCCCAGTCCACGAATATATCGGCTACGGGACGGTTCTTGAGATCTACAACACGCCCACCAATGAGCCCGCGCCGTTCCATGACCAGGACGAGACCCGAAATCCCCTCTGCGGGGACCGTCACTTCGGTTCCGAACGGCTCCCCGTCCCTAAGCACGGACGCGAGCCGATAACCATCGCATTTTGCGTCGAGATTAAGTGCCAGGCCGGCTTGGGGGACGGGGAGGCTGAACCTGCCATCCGAGGACGATTCCCGTGTGCAGAAGGACAAGTCGGTCGTTGCTTGCAGGATGGAATCGTCCAGAGTAATGCTGACAGCCGCTTCCGGGACTGGCTTTCCCGCCGTATCTTGGACAATTCCAGAGATTTCAGTTCTGCGCACTGGGGTCCGGGGCAGAGGAGGAGGCTTAACCGGCTGTGTCGCCGACGGCGAAATCGAACCCGTCGCCGGAGTTTCCCGGCCCCTGGATTCAGACCGTTGCGTCTCCTCGCTGTGCCACATCACCCAGAACAGGACGCCGCAGACCGCAACCACGGCCACCAGAATTATGAAGAACCGGTACCGCACCGTATCCTCCTGTCACGGTGTTTCAAGTGCACCTTCAGTCTCATCCAGGAGTGCGATCAGAGGAAAGATTTGGTTTGCCATTTCTATGGATTGTCTGCTCCGCCGCAATCCAAGGTGCAAATATCATAATCTACAACACAATCATCTCCATATGATCCGCTCGAACCCCAAACCTGGCACACATCCGGAATCTGTTCGTTAGTACTGCACAGAATTTTAACATAAATGCAGTATTCCGTCTAAGCTTAATTAGTAAAGATCTCCGAAACTCGTGTCCGGCGAGCCGCCCTGCAGCTCGCCAACTTATTTCCGCCTGTTGACATCTGCATTCATCTCTGTTCATCCGTGTGCGGCTCTTCCGGAGTTGGGAAGGTTGAGGGAGGCTGCCACAGCGCAGCGGCGCGTCTCGGGCTCTCCGCAGAGCGCTATTGCGCGGAGTCTTCTTCGGCGGGCAGGACGAGGCGGAAGCCGACGGTGTTGAGGCGTTCTTCGGGGAAAAGGCCTTTGCGGAAGGCGCAGCGAAGCTCGTCGGGCGTCGAGTTCCAGCATCCGCCGCGGACGGCATAGCGGGGAATGGCGGGGTCTTTGGGTTTGGCTGCGCCGGGCTGGTAGGGCATGAAATAGTCGGTGGTCCATTCGTAGACGTTGCCGGCGAGATCATGTACGCCCTCGGGCGTGCGGCCTTCGTCGTGCATGCCGATGATGGAGGGCATGCTCATCATGTCGCCGTAATTGCAGAGCATGGGATCGGGCTCGCGGTTTCCCCAGGGGTATTTGCGGTTGTCTTTGCCGCGCGCGGCGAATTCCCACTGTGCCTCGGTGGGCAGCTGTTTGCCGGTCCATTCGGCGTAGGCCATGGCGTCCTCGAGGCTCACGCCGACGACGGGTTGCGGTCCGCCTCCGAAGGTGCCGTCGCCCCAGAACTCGGGTTTGCGGTAGCCCGTGGCTTTCAGGAACTCTCGGAACTGATCGTTGGTAATCGGGTGGATATCGATGTAGAACGGAGCGACATGGGCTTCGAACGCGGGGCTTTCCTCAGGCACCACGTCGTTGCCCATCAGGAAACTGCCGCCTTCCATATAGACCATGCCTTCGGTAGAGACTTCGCGCTCGGCCGCCCTGGTGATTTGCGGCCGGGCCGCGCGGCGGTACGATGTCTGATAGGCTTCCGTGAGCTGGGCGCGAAAGTCGCCTGCGGTCTGCCAGCGTTCCGCGGGTTCGGCGCGCAGCGCCTTATTGAGAATGGTAATGAGAGAAGGGGCAACGTCGCTCCGGGCCTGCGCGACATCAACGGATTCTTCCGTCGGAGTTCGCAGTGTAAGAAGCTCGTAGAACATAAGCCCGGTTGAGTACAGATCTGCCCGCAAGTCCACCTGGCGACATGCCTTTTGTTCCGGCGATGCATAGGCCGTCGTGCCGATCACACGTTTGCGTTTCGCGTCGCCCGTCGCGGCGGCTTCTTCGTCCACTGCTTTGGCCAGGCCGAAATCGAGCACTTTGATGTGCTCGCCCGGGAGCATCATGGCATTCTCGGGCTTGATGTCGCGATGGATGACGGTGCGGTGGGCGTATTCGAGGGCTTTGAGGATTTGGACTGTGGCGTGCACCGCGAGGCGCACATCGACCAGGCGGCGCTCCGTGCGGTACTTTCGCAACATCGCCCGCAGCGACTGGCCGGACAAGAACTCCATGGAAAGATAAAGCACCCCTTCCGGCGTGGTGCTCACATCGTGGACAGCGACGATATTCTCGTGCCGCAGGCGCCGGGCTACCTGCGCTTCCTGGATGAAGAGCTGCTGGGCCTTCTGCGACTTGAGCAGGTCCGGGATCATGAATTTCAGCGCGACAATCTCGTTCGTCAAGTGGTCGCGCGCCCGGTAGACCACGCCCATGCCGCCGCGGCCAAGGAATTCCTCAATCTCATACCGGTCGGAGATTCGTTCTCCGGCTTCGAACACGAGATTCTTGTCTTTCGGGTCGGTGGCGATCCGGGGGACCATTAACCGCGCCCCACATCCGAAGCATACCCCCCAACGCCCTTGAACGGCGTTGGGAACGAGTATCCGAAGGCCACAACTGGAACACGTCACCGGGATCATTTGTAACTACCATTGGCTTGTTAGCGTAAGGGATAAAGAAACCTGAGACATCGAGACCATGGCGTCCATTTTTCCGCTCGTATCTAAACTGATTATGTATGAGGCTTTAACAAGCATACACATGGTAGCATGCCGCTGTATGCCGGAGCAATTGCCGTCCCTGGTATGCCTTTGTTTGCCATCACGCGGGCGCGAGTCTCTTTGAACTTGGGCGGCCGTGATGATGGGGTTGTGCGGACGCGTCCGGCACGGCAGGGCTTGCCAGTTCCGGAAAGGCTTACGGGAAAAGACGTTGACACGTGCCATCCTCCTCCCTATTATAACGGCGATCACCCAAGGGACGTAGAATCCCCTGCGGGGCCGAAGGATGCCGCGGGCGAGCGCGCGGGGAATGAATTGGGACGTAGGCGCGTAAGCAGGAACGAATTGGACTGGTGCATTGTCCAATGTGGTGCGTGTGAATGGTATACGGGTCAGCCTGCGCCGTTTCTTGTGGGCCTGACCGTACGCGTATCTTGTTGGGAAGAACCGGTATGGAGAAAAGAATTGCCATGGGGAATATGAAGCGACTTTCTCTGATTGTTTTGCCGGGCGCCGTTTTGGGGTTTGTGCTGGCGGCGGGTTTGGCGCCTTCGTTGTTAGCCACTGGGGGCCGCGTGGCGGCGGCGGAAGCGGCGAGTGCCATCGCCATCAGCGTGGACGGCATGACGCCCATGGCCGAACGGTACGAGATGCCCGTTGGGAGCGAGCAGGGTTTCAGTGTCTTGAGCATGGCCGGGGAATCTCCGGCGGGTTTGCTGCGGGTCGGGGAGGCCGAGTGGTCCCTGGCCACACAAGGCGGCGCGGCGCTCGAGGCGGTTCGAGGCGAGTTCGTGGCAACCGTACGTGCGGACGCTCCCGGAGAGGCGGATTTATTCGTTGCCACTTCTGACGGGTTGTCAGACATGGTGACCCTGGTATTCACCGAGCTCAAGCCCGCGGCTCCGGCGGAGGACGAAGCGCTTTCGTCGGTGACGGTAGTGCAGCCCCCGGCCGGGTCTATCCTTTACATTCCTGGGGAGGGCGCTACGGCAGTGACGGCTGTAGCCCGAACCGACGCTCCGGATGACACCGCCTCGGTGGTTTTTGCGTGGCCGGACCGGGCTGCTCCCGCTGGGACGTTTGAGGATAGTAACGGCGCGCCGTATGTCGCCACGATTCCAGACGTAAGCGGAACCACCACCTTCGACGTCGAGGCGTTTGGGGCAGGCGCGGCCGCGCCGGTGACCGCCACCGGGGCGTGGCAGGTAGCCATCGCCACGGATACGAACCGCGACGGTTTTCCGGACGCCCCGTTCGGCCTGAGTCTTTCAGCGGGTGACGCGTGGGTCTATTCCCCCGCCGGTCCCGGCGGCGTCAACATCGTTATGGTTGGGCTGCCTTCCGGTCCTGCGGGAGAAGATGCGGGCGCTGTGGCAGAAGGGCTGTTTCCGGTGACCGTTCGCGGCGCGGCCGGCTTGTACGAGATTGGTGTTCCCCGAAATCTTCTGAACGAGAACGAGACCGGCATTCTGGTAGTCGGGGAAGCGCCCGAGCTGACAACGCTGCTGGGTGCGGGACTGGCGGCGCTGGTTCCGTCTCTTCCTGGAGAGGCCAGCGCACTCCTCTCTTCGGTTCTTCTTGTGGACGTATTGGTCCAGCAAGACGGTTCATCCACGTGGGCCTCGATCGCGGCCGGCCGCCTTGTCGACAATCCGCTGTCCTTTACCGGCTACGACATTTCGGGGATTTCAGCCTCCACCAATGCGCGTCTGTACACCTTTGGCGCGTGGGTAGCCGACGGCGGCGCGCCGAACGGGCCGCACGTGCTGATTCCCGCGGGCGCGGCGTGGATGCAGGCGCTGGGAAGCGTGGCGCTTGACACCGGGACATTTTCGGCTGAACTGATGGGCGCCGGACTGGTGGGGCTGTTTGAGACGAGCAGTCTCATCAACATCACGAACATCAACAACATGGCCATCGGCGGCGCACAGGATTACGCCATCGGCGGCGGCACTCTCGAAATCACCGTTGAGAACATGGCCGGCGTGTCGGCGGGCGGCGTCGCAGTCACGATCGGCGGCCAGGCAGCGCCCGTCACTTCTGTCGCCGGCAACGTAATCACGGCGGTCGTGCCGCGCGCAGCGGACCTCGAAACGCCCGTCCACAGCGCGGCAGCGGATGTTCGCGTCGAGATTCTGGCTACGGGCGAGTCTGACGAGGTCCCCAAGGGGTTCACGTATCTGGGTCCTGAAGTGGTCTCGCTTGCTCCGGCAGACGGTCCCGCGACGGGCGGCACTCAAGTGGTCCTTGAAGGCAGCGGCTTCGACTCGAACGGCACGGAAGTGTCTTTCGGCGGCGCCGCGCTGCTCGCGGGTTTTGTTACGCCCAACGCGCTGGTCGGAACGACCAGCGCCAGTGACCCCGGGATGGTGGACGTCGAAATGCTCACCGCAAACAACTTCACGGGCGGCATAGCCAATGCCTATACGTACGCGCCGTCCGCTGCGCCGGTACGAAGCCCGTTTTTCTCGGGAGGTGCATCTCTCACCATCGATGCGGCTATCCTCACGGCGTCCCCGGATGCCGGCGCGTCCGGTTCACCGGACGGCGGGCCTCTTTCTCATGAGGGAAGAAACGTTGTGCTCACGGGACAGGGCTTCACCGGCGTGTCCGCCCTGACCCTGGTGTTCGGCGATGGCGCCGTGGCCACGCTCGCCGAAGGGACCGATTTCGTGGCCGAGGACGACGGCCGCATCGTCTTGCGGATTGCGCCCGCTCGTTTGGCTGAATTGCGGAAGGAAGCCGGGCTTGACGAGGCCCTGCCGGCTGGTTCCGTGACCCTGATAGCCGAGACGGCCGCGGGCACGGCGACGATCGAAGACGCCTTTGCCGCCGGCGCCGCCGAGGGCGAACTGGCCGTCACCGGCATTTCGCCTGACGGCGCGTGGGTCATCGGTGGCCTTGTGGCCGAAATCACGGGGCAAAACTTCGGCGGCCCCGAGGCCATGACGGCGGCGTTCGAGTACGCCGCGCCTATTGCTGGCGCCGGTGACAGGGATGCGTTCGCCGCGGAGTCCGTCACCGTTCCTCTCGAGATTCTGACCGGGGCGGCCTATCCGAACAGCTCGACGAAGTTGTATGTCCGGATTCCGGCTCTGCCGGGTGTCACGGATGCATGGCCGGCATCCGTGGCCGTAGACCGATTGCTGGTCACGAAAGACGGAACAGGGGAAGCCAGCCTCTCGAAACAAGGCGGGGAAGAAGGGGCGCCGCTGTTCACATACTACCGATGGCGGCGGGATGCGAACGGTGTCACAACCACGGCCTTCTATTACGACAACGCGCCGGGCGCGACAGACCGCCAAATCGTTCTTGACAGCGGCGCCAGCGCGGCGGCCCTGAGCATTCCGCCTCTCGCTGGCGGCTTCTTTGACTCGGGCCGTGGGGACAGCCCGGAACATGTCTATGTGTTGGCTCGAGCGGGACACGACGAGAAAGCCTTCGGCACGATTGATTTTGCGGATTTGCCGGGCGCGCCAATCGCTGACGCTTGGGTGTTCGACATTCATCTGTACACGGATGCAGCGGCAGCGCCCGCAAACGGCATCTTGTATCAGGAGATCGCGCCCGAGTTCGCGGTACCGGCCGACACGGACGGAACACAGGTGGAACCTGCACGGTTGACCATCCCGATGGACGCTACGCAATTGACTGCCGGCGATATCCGGGCTGGAACGGTAACGGTGTACGGCCAGCCCTGCAGTCTGGGAGATCTCTCCGCGCCATACGCAGCTTCCGCGACGAGTCCGAACGGAGAAAGCGTGTACCACTCGACGGTCCTGGAGAGTTTCGGCGGGATGCCCGAGTTCTTCCCGGACGCCGCGCCGGCCGCGGATGAGCAGGCCGTCGAACACGTGCGGGCGCGCCTGTACGGTTTTGGCGCAGTGACCTTGCGCCAGGGCGATGCCGCGCCGCCCGAACCGGTTCTGACCTCGGCCCGTCTTGTCAGCGGCGGCTCCGCGCAAGGTTCCCTCGAAGGAGGAACAGAGATAGTTGTCTTTGGCGCGGGCCTGGGATGGATTAAGACGGTCGAGTTTGGCGGAGGGGACAAAGCTCTCAAGCTGGCGGCTATCAGCGGCGATGGCGACAACGAGTTCGCGGTGCGGGTTGTGTCGCCGGAAGTCAGTTCCCCCGGCGCGGTCGACATCCGAATCACGACCGTCGCGGGCAAGCAAGCCGTGTTGAAAAACGCCTTTGTCTATAAAGACACCACGACCAGCGTGGTGACGCTCTTGCTCGGGTTGGGCGTGGCCCTGATTGGGCTGTTTTCGGGCGGTCAGGGCGGCGGCGGCGGCGGGCCGTGCTTTATTGCTACGGCCGCTTACGGAACCCCGCTGGATGGTCACATCGAGGTGCTGCGCACCGTCCGTGATACGTATCTGCTGGATAGCGCGCTGGGCACCGCGTTCGTGGACGCCTACTACAGCGTGAGCCCGCAGGTAGCAAGCGCCGTTGCCAAGAGCCCGGTGCTCACGGCGCTCGTTCGCATCGCGCTGGTGCCGGTGATAGCGTTTTGCAGGCTGGTCATGGCCATGCCGCATTTCACAGCGGGCGCGGCTATGCTGGCCATGGCAGGCGTTGCGCTGCGCAGGATGCGGCGAAGAGTCCGAAAAACCTGACGTTCAATACCGCGCGTTTGGAGAATGCTCCGGCGGGTCCTGCGAAAGGCCCGCCGGAGCTCTCTGTTTCTGTGGGGGCGCAACCCCAGGCAGCAGACGCGCACTCATGTACCCCGCAATCCCTGGTTCAACACAATCTATAGTGGCGGCTCCTGGTAAAGGCACCATACACCACAATATAGGGCGCTACATGCGGCCTGTGCCCCAATCTGTGGACAACGCCGCTCGGTGGCGGGTGGAGGCCCAACAAATAGGATGCGATTCGTTGACAACCTCTATATGTTGTGGTATTTTGCAGTCCGACAGGGAATGGGTGGTGAATTGTGTTTGCTTGCGGCGTTGGAGCTGCGAAAGGGACCAAGTATGACTGTAGACACGATCGTCAATCTGGCGCAGCAAGCCATGCTGGTCACGCTGTTGACGGCGGCGCCCATGCTGCTTTCAGGCATGCTTATCGGCCTGTTAATCAGTATATTTCAATCAGTTACACAGATTCAGGAGATCACGCTGACCTTTGTTCCGAAGATAGTGGTTGTGCTGGTGGCGTTTGTGGTTTTCCTGCCGTGGATGATTGGAGTCGTGATGGGGTTTGTCCAGCCACTGATAGGCAACTTCAACGAGCTCGTCCTGTAGGTCATGCTATTCGAAGCGGAGGTATTCAAAGTATTTGTGCTGGTGATGATACGCATCAGCGGGCTCATGGTGTCTGCCCCCGTCCTGGGGTCGGCAAACTTTCCGGCGCGGGCGAAAATCGGTCTGGCTGCGTTGATCGCGTTTCTCGTCACTCCAACGATCGCACAACTCCATGAACCTCTGGGGGATGATTACTTGACGCTGGGGTTGGCGGCCACGTTCGAGCTCGCCATCGGGCTTCTGATGGGTTTTTTCATGACGCTGGTGTTCGCGGCGGTCCAGGTCGCGGGCCAGATGATTGATATGCTGAGCGGGTTTTCGCTGATGAACGTGTTCAACCCGGCTTTAGAGACACAGGTCCCCATATTCGGGTTCTTTCTCTACATCGTTGCCGCCCTGTACCTTCTTGCGATCGATGGGCATCTGCTGATGATTCGCGCGATTGTGCGCACTTTCGAGACCATGCCGCTGGGCGAGGCGACAATGCGGCCGGAGGTCTTGGGTCAACTGAGCCGTTGGGGCAGCCTGATGTTCGTTGACGGATTGTTGATCGCCGCTCCGGTGGGGGGGGCGCTGCTGCTTGCCTACGTCACGATGGGGCTGATGGGACGGGTGGTGCCCCAGATACATCTTTTCGTGGTCGGTTTTCCGTTTACCATCGCCTTGGCTCTTCTGATAACGGCCCTGTTCATAGGGGTTTACATAGAGCTGCTCGATCGCATGTTCCACCAGATGTTCCAAGGAGTTTCGATGTTGGTTCGAGGAGTAACGTAGACCAGCCATGCCCGAGCAAACCGGAGGCGAAAAAGTTCTTCCCCCGTCCGCGCGCAAGATTACGAAGGCGCGCGAGGAAGGGAGGGTGGCGCGCAGCCAGGATCTGAGTTCCGCGTGGTCGCTGTTCGTCGCGCTGCTGGCGCTGTACTTCCTTGGTTCGGGCATCGCGGCCGGGATGGTGTCGGTAACGCGCCATTACTTCGGCGAGACCACTACGCTCGTGAGAGAGCTCGATAATCCACAGTGGGTTGCGCTGGACGCATTGGCGCACATGGCCCGTTTCCTGCTTCCGTTCATGGTGATTCTGCTTGCAGGTGGTTTGGCCATGAACCTGCTGCAGGTGGGGTTTCTGTTTGCTCCGGCGGCTCTGAAGCCCAACTTGGAGAAACTGAACCCGTTCACGGGATTCCAGAAGTTTTTCAATGTGCGTTCGCTTGTAGAGCTGGCCAAATCGGTCTTCAAACTGGCGGCCATCAGCCTCATCGTTTATGCGACGTTTCGCAGCCGCTGGCAGGACATTCTGTCGTGGCCCGGCCTTACGCCGGTCGGGATTGTGAGCGCTATGGCGTCGCTGATCGGGCTGGTGTGGCTTCGCGTGGTGCTGGCTATGCTGGTGCTGGGCATTCTCGACTACGGGTATCAGCGTTGGCAATACCTGCAAGAACTGCGCATGACTGTGCAGGAGGCGCGCGAAGAAGCCAGGGAAATCGAAGGCGACCCCCGCATACGGCAACGTATCCGGCACATCCAGCGGCAGATGGCCATGCAGCGAATGATGCGTGAGGTGCCAAAAGCGGACGTTGTCGTGACGAACCCCGTTCGTTTTGCCGTCGCGCTGCGGTACAACGCACGCGAGATGGAAGTGCCGGTGGTTACGGCGAAAGGCGCGCGGCTGTTGGCGGAACGCATTCGGGAGATCGCCATGGAGCACAACGTGCCCATCGTGCAGAAGCCTGAACTGGCCCGAATGCTGTATAGAACGATCGAGGTTGGCCAGCCGGTGCCCGAGAACCTCTTTGTTGCGGTTGCGGAGGTCTTGGCCTTTGTGTTCGAGATCGATCGGCGCGCCGAGAAAATCAGAGAACGGGCCGGAATCCTGAACGTGTTCCGGCGGCAGCGGGCAGCAAGCTAGGAAAGGAACGGAATCGTTAGATGGCGGTAGTGCCGCAAGAGATGGGGCAGACGCGGTGGTCGTTCGCCCGCAACCAGGATATCATCCTGGCTGTTGCGGTGATGGGCGTTCTCGCTGTGCTGGTGATCCCTATCCCCACGCCGTTGCTCGACATGCTCCTTGCCATAAATATTTCCCTCTCGGTAGTTGTGTTGTTGACCGCAATCTACCTGCAGCACCCGGTCGATTTTGCCGTGTTCCCGTCGCTGCTGCTGATGCTGACGCTGTTCCGCCTGAGTCTGAACGTGGCAGCGACACGCCTGATTCTCAGCCAGGCCAACGCGGGCGCGATCATCAACGCATTCGGGAGTTTCGTAACCAGCGGCAGCTACATCGTCGGGATGATCATCTTCGTCATCCTGATCGTCATTCAGCTGGTGGTGATCACGCGGGGCGCCACGCGCATCTCGGAGGTCGCGGCCCGTTTCACGCTGGACGCCATGCCCGGCAAGCAAATGGGGGTGGACGCAGACCTGAACGCCGGGCTGATCACGGAAGACCAGGCCCGGTCCCGCCGCCGCCGCATCGAGCAGGAAGCCGATTTCTACGGGGCCATGGACGGCGCCACGAAGTTTGTGCGCGGCGACGCCATCGCCGGGGTGATTATCACACTGGTCAATATCATTGGGGGGCTGATCATCGGGGTCTTGATGCAGGGCTACACACTGTCCGAGGCGGCCCAAATCTATACCCAGCTCACGGTGGGCGACGGGCTGGTCTCGCAGATTCCCGCGTTGATCGTATCCATGGCGGCCGGTCTCATCGTTACGCGAACAGCGACTCAGGAGAACCTGGGAGTGGATATAGGAGCGCAGCTGGGGGCCTATCCCCGGGCGCTCGGTATCGCCGCCGGCCTCCTGGTGCTGTTTGCAGTCGTGCCCGGCATGCCCACGATTCCCTTCATGGTGGTAGGCGTCGTACTGGCGATTCTGTCGTATCAGACCCGGAAAGCCATTTTCCGGAGAGCGGCGCTCAAGGAAGCTCGCGAGCTGGCGAAAGAGGAACCCGGTCCGGAAAAAGCGCCTGAGCGCGCGGAACATCTCCTGCCCGTCGACCCGCTGAAAATCGAGTTGGGATACGGGCTGATCGCGTTGGCTGATCCGAAACAGGGAGGCGACCTTCTCAACCGCATTCAGATCATCCGCCAGCAGATGGCCACGAGGATGGGTTTCATTGTGCCGGTCGTGCGAATTGTTGATAACATGAGGCTGCGGCCCAACGAATACCGCGTCAAGCTCCGGGAAGCCGAGATCGCGCGCTATGAGATGGTCCCGGACCATTTCCTGGCCATGAATCCGGGGATCGTCGAGGAGGAAATCACCGGGATCCCGACGACCGAGCCGGCCTTTGGCCTCCAGGCGGTGTGGGTGAGCGCCGAGAACCGCGACCGCGCCGAGCGCATGGGGTATACCATCGTCGAGCCGTCGGCCGTGCTGGCGACGCACCTGACCGAACTGATCACGGCGCACGCCCCCGAGTTGTTGTCGCGGCAGGACGTGCAGAACCTCGTAAACGTGGTGCGCGAGTCGGCCAGCACGGTGGTCGAGGAACTGGTCCCCACCATCCTCACGCTGGGCGAGATCCAGAAAGTGCTGCAAAACCTGCTTCGCGAACGGGTGTCGATCCGCAATCTCGAGACGATACTTGAGGTCCTGGCAGATTTTGGCCCGCGAACGCGCGACGCGGAAGTGTTGACCGAATACGCGCGGCAAGCCCTTGCGCGGCAAATCTGCGCGGAGTTTGCAGACGAGCAGAACGCGCTGCATCTGGTCACGCTGGCGCCCGAGTTGGAGCGGGAAATTCTCGAGGCGGTCCGGCGGTCGGAAACGGGCGAATACATACCGCTTGCGCCCGCGCGGGCGGACGAGATCGCGCGGAATACGGTGCGGGCGGTTCAGCCACTTGTTTTGAGCGGGCAAGACCCGATCGTGCTGACGTCGGCATCGGTCCGGCGTTATTTCCGTCGTATTGTGGAACGGTTTCTGCCGCGTATCGTCGTGCTTTCGTACAACGAGATCGACCCGGCTGTGCGGCTCGATAGCGAAGGGCAAGTGAATGGATAAAGAAACGCAGGGTTTTCACAAATTCAGAGCCCCCACGTTCGAAGAGGCGTTGCGGCAGGTTCGGTCGATATTGGGGGAATCGGCGGTCGTGCTGCGCACCACGCAGGTGAAGGAGGGCGGGCTCTTCGGCTTTTTCGGAGAGCCTCTGATTGAACTGACCGTGGCCGGCGCTCCAGCGGCAACCCCTGAACCGGGCGGGCGAATCGAGCTGCATTCCCGGCCGCCCAGCCCTGTCGAGCGGCGCTACAAGGCCCATTCTCCGATGGGTTCGGACCAGCGCGTGCGGGATACCGTCGAGTTCTGCCGCGAACTGGTCAACAAGACTCAATCGCGTGCTGAGGCGCGGCGAGAACGCCCGGACGCGCCTGTTCGCCGCCCCGTGACACTCGACACTGCCGCGCGCAGCGAACCATCTGTGCGGCACACGAAATTGGCTGATGGTTTCCGGTTCAAACGGGAGGAACAACCCCGGCCGGAGCGTCGAACGCCGTCCGCGTTGACTTCCGAGGGCAACGCCGCCATCGCGCCGTCCCGCTTCACCCGGCTGCACGGAAAACCGTCTGGAACAAATGGTGATACCGCGCGCGACGACGTGCGGGAACTGTTGCGGGTGTTGGAGGGCGGTTCTTCAAGTGCGGGGTTGCCGACCGAGTTGGCGCCCCACTACCGGCGTCTCATCGAAGCGGGTGTCTCGCCCGGCCTGGCTGCGTCGTTGCTCGGGGCGACTGTCAAAGGATGTAACGTAGGGGTCCTTCGCGACGAGCGCGTGCTCCGAGAGCGGTTGCGTCTGGAGCTGCGCCTGCGGGTGGCCGTCAAGGGCGGGATTTCGGTCGGCCGGGACGGTTGCGCGGTGGTCGCGCTCGCGGGCCCGACAGGAGTCGGGAAGACCACTACCCTCGCGAAGCTGGCGGCCCAATTTGCCGTGAGGGAGCGGCATCAGGTAGCCTTTGTGACCGCGGACACGTACAGAGTGGCTGCTCCGGATCAGTTGCGCGTGTATGCCGACATTATCGGACTTCGCATGAAGGTCGTGAACGAGCCCGCGGAAATGCGCGCGGCGATCAAGGAGCTTCGCGGGTACGACCTGGTGTTGATCGATACTGCGGGGAGCAGTCCGTTCAACTGCGGGCAATTGGACGAGTTGCAGCGTATGATGGAGGCCGCCGAGCCGTCCGAGATTCTGCTTGCGGCCGCCGCGAACACGCCGCTGGACGATTTGCGGCACATTTGGGAGAATTTCGGAAGGATCGGGCCGACGTCTCTCGTGTTTACAAAGATTGATGAAACCCGGCGGTTTGGGGCAATGTATTCGGTGGCCATGGAGACCGGGTTGCCGTTGAGTTACCTCAGTGTCGGGCAGAACGTGCCTGATGATATTGTGTTGGCGGAACCCGCGATGGTGGCAAACCTCGTACTGGAAGGCAGGGACCGAAGTGGCAGATCAAGCAGAACAGCTTCGTGAATATGTTCGGGGCAGCAAGCAGCAGGCGCGCGTTTTGGCGGTTACCAGCGGCAAGGGGGGCGTTGGAAAGACGGGCACCAGCGTGAATCTCGCTATCGCGTTGGCCATGCGCAAGAAGGAAGTCGTGGTACTGGACGCCGATCTTGGACTGGCGAACGTCGAGGTGCTGCTGGGGCTGAACTCGCTGTACAACCTGCAACACGTGATCCACGGCGAGCGTTCGATGCTCGAGGTGCTGGTGGAGGGGCCCGGGGGCATCAAGATCATTCCGGGCAGTTCCGGCATCGCCAAACTTGCCGACTTGGGCCCGAACGCGCGGCAGCGGATTATTGACGGGTTGCAGGGCCTCCAGGAACATGCGGATTTCATAATTGTCGACACGATGGCGGGGATCAGTCAAAATGCCGCCGGTTTTGCCGCCGCCGCGGACGAGATCCTGCTCGTGGTCACCCCGGAACCATCGTCCATCGTCGATGCGTACGCCATGATCAAGACCATTCGAATGATGCGCCCTGACGCCGTGTTCAGGTTGATTGTCAACATGGCGACAAACGACCAGCAGGGGCGGGCCGTCGCAGGAAAGCTGATAACGGTGTCCCAGCAGTACCTCGGTCACAAACTGCATTATCTGGGATATGTCCCGCGCGACCCGCATGTGTCGCATGGGGTCATGCAGGCGGTGCCTTTTATGGTGAAGTATCCGGCGGCTCCGGCAAGCAAAGCTATCGAGACGTTGGCCGACCGCGTCATCAGTCAGCGAGAGGCGGCTTCCAGCGGCGGGATAGGCTTCTTCCGCCGCTTCGCCGAAACGCTCGGCCTGGCCAGCAACGGGTGATACAAAGCCGGCTGCCGTGTCCGTGCGCGGAAAGACGCATCTTCCCGGCAAAGGTTATTCTGCAGCACGTTTGGCCGCGAGCACGGCATTCTTCATGAGCATCGCGATGGTCATGGGACCCACCCCGCCGGGCACGGGCGTAATGGCGCGGGCTTTCCTGCATGCCGCTTTGAAATCGACGTCGCCAACAAGCCGGTAGCCTTTGGGGCTGGCCGCATCTTCGACGCGGTTCACGCCGACGTCAATCACGACGGCGCCATCTTTGATCATGTGCCCCTTGATGAATTCGGGCACGCCCATGGCCGCAACGAGGATATCGGCCTGCTTGGTGATGGAAGCGAGTTTCCTGGTTCGTGAATGGCAGATGGTCACCGTCGCGTTGGCTCCCTTGGCTTTCTGAATAAGCAGCGCCGCGAGGGGTTTGCCCACGATATTCGAGCGTCCCACGATGACCACGTGTTTGCCTTCGGGACTATTCCCCGTGCGGTTCAACAATTCCTGGCATCCATGAGGCGTACAGGGCATCATGGCCGGCTCGCCGATCAGCAGCTTACCCACGTTTACGGGGTGGAACCCGTCAGCATCTTTTTCCGGGTCGATCGCGGTGACGACCTTGTTTTCGTCCATGTGTTTGGGAAGCGGCGACTGAACCAGGAATGCGTGCACTTTCGGGTCTTCGTTGAGCTTGCGGACCAGATTGAGGACGCGGCGTTCGGTGGCGTTTGCGGGCAGTTGGTGCACGAACGAGTTCATGCCCAGTTCCTCGCACGCGCGCGCTTTTCCGCGGACGTAGACGTGACTGGCGGGGTCGTCGCCGACGATCACCACGGCTAACCCCGGGGTGATACCCTTTTTCTTCAGCGCGTCCACTTCCGTTTTGACTTCGGCGCGGATCTGAGCGGCGATCTTCTTCCCATCAATGAGCTTCGCGGTCTTGGGCATGATTTCTTCTCCTTGAGCCTTATGGCCGGAAAGCCGGGGCAGACACGTCTTCACGTCGTTACGGGTGCGTCAATCCCTGTTTTCCGGCACAACGAATCAAAACAATCCGGCGATCTTTCCCCTGTCGTCGATGTCCACGCGGGTAGCTCCCGGAATGGAGGGCAACCCCGGCATCATAATGATGTCTCCGCAGTAAGGAATGATGAAGCCCGCTCCCGCCGCCAACCGGACTTGCCGCACCGGTACGCGGAATCCCGTGGGACGCCCTTTGAGCGCCGGATTGTGGGAAAGCGACAGTTGCGTTTTTGCCACGCACAGGGGCAGATGGCCGAACCCATTGTCCGTGATCCACGCGATATCCTTCTCCGCGGCAGGTTCATAATCCACCCCGTCGGCGCCATACATTGTCGTTGCGACCGCGTCGAGCTTCTCCTTGATACCTGCGCCGGCCGGGTAGAGGTAGCGGAGGTCCGCGTCTCCGGACTCGGCGGCTTCGACGACTTTTTCGGCCAGTTCGAGGCCTCCTTCACCACCGTGCGCGTGGACATCGCTGACGGCAACCGACCGTGCGCCTGCTTCGAGTGCGGCGTCTCCCACCAGTTGGATCTCCGCCGCGGTATCCGTCGGAAACCGGTTGATGGCGACCACGCAGGGCACGCCGAACACGGCCACGTTCTCGATTTGCTTGGCCAGGTTGCCCGCGCCCCGGCGGATGGCGTCAAGGTTCTCCTCGCGCAATCCCGGATCGAAGGGTTTTCCGGGGCGGATGGTGAAATCGCCGCTGTGCATCTTCAGTGCGCGAATGGTCGCGACCACCACCATCGCGTCCGGTTTCAGCCCGCTGTACCGGCACTTGATGTTGACAAATTTCTCGGCCCCCATGTCGACGCCGAAGCCGCTCTCGGTCACGACGTAGTCGCTGAGTTTCAGTGCGAGGCGGTCGGCAATGATCGAGCTGTTGCCGTGCGCGATGTTGGCGAACGGTCCCGTATGCACGAGCACGGGGGTGTTCTCCGTGGTTTGCATGAGGGTAGGCATGAGGGCTTCTCGCAGGAGAACGGTCATGGCCCCTGCCGCCTGCAAATCGTCGGCCGTCAAGGGGGCGCCGCTATTGTCCTGGCCGATAACGACGCTGCCGATGCGTTTCCGCAAATCGCGCAGCCCATCGGTGAGGGCAAGGAGAGCCATCAATTCGCTGGCCACCGTGATGTCGAAACCGGACTCGCGCGGTACGCCGTTAGATTTGCCGCCCAGCCCGATCACGATATTGCGCAGGGCGCGGTCAGACACGTCGACCACGCGGCGCCACGTCACGGCATAGGGGTTGATTCCGAGGGCGTTACCCTGGTGCAGGTGGTTGTCGATCATCGCGGCCAGGAGGTTGTGCGCGATCTCGACCGCGTGGATGTCGCCGGTCAGATGAAGATTGAATTCCTCCATGGGGACAACCTGTGCGCGGCCGCCACCCGCGGCGCCGCCCTTGATTCCGAAGGTGGGACCCATGGAAGGTTGGCGAAGACAGGCAAACGAGCGCTTACCGAGCTTGTTAAGAGCCAGGCTCAGGCCGATCGTCGTGACCGTCTTGCCTTCGCCCAGAGGAGTAGGGGTGATGGCCGTAACGTCGATGTACTTGCCGTTGGGCTTGTGGCTGAGCCGTTCGATAGCCCCGAGGTGCACCTTGGCCTTGTAGTGGCCGTAAGGCTCGAGTTCGTCATCCTGAATGCCCCACGCTGCCGCAAAGTCGCCGATACGTTTCAGCGGCGTTGCTTGTGCAATTTCCAGGTCGCTTAACACGATCCAGGCGCTCCTCGTGCGCGTCACTTCCGTAAAGAAAGGGAGAGTTTGATGTTCCGTGGCGTACGAATGCCCCCGGTCAACGGCGCGTATGATAGCCGAGCCCTCAAAAACCGTCAAATCTGCGCCGAATTTGCTTCACGAATTCCCGGCTTCTGAAGTGACCGCAGGAAGGGAGCCCTCTCCCTTCCCTCTCCTCGGGGAGAGGGTAGGGGGCCGGACATGCCGGCCGGGGGGGTGAATCGCATCCAAAAGTCAGGACTGCCATTCGTGGTCGAGTATCGCTTTCTCGTCGAAGACCGCGTGCATGATTGTGGTGCGGTTGTTGGTGGTGTAGATGATATGGATTTTTTCGTCGTCGGTCTGGATGGCGTAGGGATAAGCGAACGTATTGTCGCCGCCGGCAATGTCGCGCCGGTAGGGGTATGTCTTATCGTTATCGGTGGAGATGGCCACGGTCAAGGGCGACCGCTGATTCATGGAGTCGTTATACGTCAGCAGGAGATGCCCGTTCTTGAGGCGAAGGAAATCGACTGCCGCGTTAGGATTGGGGAATTCGGTGTCTTTGGCGTCGCTCCAGGTTAATCCGCCGTCATGTGATTCGCTTCTGAGGATGTAACCGGTTTCGTCGGGTTCGAAGCCCCCGCCCCGGCGGATGTAGCAGACGAGGTATTGGTCGTCGAGTTGCTCGACTTGGGGCTGCAGGTTGCCCCGCTCGGACTTGATGCGGTTCGTTTCAGTCCACGTTTTGGTCTCGTGGTTATAGCGCATGAAGAAGCTCGAGGTCGTGGGAGCGGTACGTTCCCGGTCTTCGCCGGTCTCGTAGTACATGGGCAACAAGAAGTCGCCGTTCTTGAGGAGTTCGGGACGCCCCCGCACCATGGTTCCTTCTTCGAAAGTCAGCATGAAGGAGTCCGACCATGTCTGGGCGCCGTCGGTCGAGATTTTTCCCTTCACGCGGGCGTTGCTCCAGGTTTCGCCGTACCGGTTGACGTAGAAGAGCCAGACCACCCCGCCGGGGCCTTGCCAGACGACAGGGTTGCCCTCGCCGCGGTCCGGCGTATCAGCGATGACCGCGGGCGGCGACCACCATGGTTCCCCTTTCTTTTGGCGCATGCCGTAGACCGCGGTATCGTCGCCGTATTCGTCCGAGCCGCCATAGTACGCAAGAAAGAGGTCTCCGTTGTCTAACTGAGTGATTGAGGCGGGGTGTTTGTAAATGCCCGGGATCTCTGATCCGCATACGCGGTAGATCTCGATGTTTTGCTCTTGTGCGGCGGCTGTGACGATAGGCACAAGAATCAGCGCTATAGCGTGAATGATTCTCAGCATGTTCTGCTTCCTCCGGTGGCGCCTGATGCGAAACACGTGTTCTCTAATGGTGCCTCTGATTGCGTGGCATGTCAACTGGTGTCGGCCCGCCCCAATCGCCGGATAAGAAAGCCCTCGCTGGAGGGACCTTATTGTCTCCATAAAGACAGGAATAAACTCACACGGAGACACAGGGAACACGAAGATGGAATCCTCCGAAACAAAATGAGGTAGGAAGCATCATTGTGGATTGCGCGGTGGCGCTTCAGCGAGAGACGGGTCCCGGGCCGTTGGAAACAGTGCACGAAGGTGTTCTTGCGCAGGATTTGGAGGCCCGGGGTCTGCGCGCAGCACGGCAAATTCCCATCCCCATCGAGCTTCGCGGGCTCCGGTTCGATAAAGGGTTTCGTGTAAACCTCATCGTGGAGGATAACCGTTCTTGTGGAACTCAAATCCGCGGAGAAGGTCGCAAAGGCGCACCGTAAACCGGTGTTGACCTATCTGCGGTTGATGGGTGTCAGACTCGGCTATTTACTCAACTTCGGCGAGGCGCTGATGAGGGACGGCATTCCCCGCATCATAAACGCAGACATTGAGCAGATTTCGCTTCGGCGGGCGCTCCATTTCCTCCGCGTCCTTTGTGCCTCTGTGTGAGTTTCCCCAATCGTCGTGTTATTCGGCGATTTGGGGGCTAGGCGAAAATGCTTGAGGGAATATACACCTCTTCGCCGGTGTCTATGGTTACAGGGTTTTGTGTCAAAGGCTGGAAGGATATGACATCATGCCGGAAGAACTTGAGGGATTGGCGGCGCAGGAATGCAAACCGTGCAAGGGCGAGGTGCCAGCCCTGGAAAGCCGTCAACTTGAAGCTTTGATGCGCAAACTCGACGGGGACTGGCGCCTTGTCGGAGAGCACCATCTTGAGCGGGAGTATGGGTTCGAAGGATTTGCCCCCGCTGTGGACTTCACAAACGAGGTGGCCCGCATCGCCCGGGCTCAGGGCCATCATCCCGACATCCTGTTAACGTATGGCAAGGTCAAGGTAACGGTGTGGACCCACAAGGCCGGCGGCCTCACCCTGAACGATTTCATCCTGGCGGCCAAGATCGAGAAAGCGTTCCAAAACGGCGCGTAACAAACGCGTGAAGATAGACCATGCCCTGCAACGACATCAGCGAACGCGTCGAGGTTGTCTTCGATGCCGATGACCGGCTGGCCTCGTATGTCCTTCATAAACGCGCCTGCGGGCGTGCTGTGGGCGCTGAGTCGTTTCTTGATTCCATGCTGACGGGCAGAACCTTGGACGAGATCGCGGACACGAGTCCGGAGGAACTGCTCGAATACTGCCGGCCTCAAAGCGATGCGGAGGCCTTCCTTGCACTCAAACACTTGTTTGCCGTACAGGCTGCCTGCGCCGTACTGAGAGGTGCGGCGGCGGGCGGGCTCAACAATGCCTGTACCGCCGCGAGGATCGGGTTTGAAGACGGGCACACGCGCTTGACCGGGCTCATCCGGGTCACTGCGCTGCACGGAGCCATCGAAGCGTGCCGCCGCTGCAACCGCTGTCCCGCGGGAGAGGATGTCTAAGCGTCGCAAGCGCTCGCTTCTGCCTTCCCGATGCGCTATGATCGCGCGACCAGTGTGGTTACAGCCGGTTAAAATCAGCGCCCGGGACCGATCACGCGAGACGGGCGTTTTCGAGAGGATTATCATCTATGGCAGTGGCGAAACGGCGGGAAACCATCGGCGTCATGGTGGGCAATGTAAAGGTGGGCGGGGGCGCGCCGGTCGTCGTGCAGTCCATGACCAACACCGATACGGCCGACCCGCAATCTACCGCGAAACAAATCATGGAACTTGCCGACGCGGGTTCCGAGCTGGTCCGGGTCACCGTCAACGTTCCCAAAGCCGCGGAAGCTGTCGCCGAAATTGTCCGGCACATCCGAGATGCCGGATATACCACCCCGATTGTCGGCGATTTTCACTACAACGGCCACAAGCTGTTGGCACAGTGCCCCGAGTGCGCGAAAGCTCTGGACAAATACCGCATCAATCCCGGCAACACCGGCAAAGGGGCGAGCCGGGACGCCAATTTTGAGACTATCTGCAAGATTGCGGCCGATAACGGCAAGCCCGTGCGCATCGGGGTCAATATTGGCTCGCTGAACCCCGAACTGGTTATCCACAAGATGCAGGAGAACACCGACAAGCAGCTGGGCAAGCCTTCCGATGAGGTGATGAACGAGTGCATGATCCTCTCGGCTCTCGAGTCCACCCAACTCGCACTCGATGCCGGGCTGCGACATGATCAGATCGTCATTTCGTGCAAGACGTCTACGCCCGTATACCTCATCAACTTGTACCGTGAACTATCCTCGAAGACGGACCAGCCGCTACACCTTGGCCTGACCGAAGCCGGCATGGGGGCCAAAGGGCTCGTCTGGTCCGCCGCCGCGATGGCCCCACTCTTATGCGAGGGCATAGGCGACACGATTCGCGTGTCGCTCACGCCCCGTCCCGGGAGCGATCGGCGCGAGGAAGTCTACGCCTGCTGCGAACTACTTCAGGCGCTGGGACTCCGGTCGTTTGCGCCGAGCATTACATCATGCCCCGGCTGCGGACGAACCACCAGCACCACGTTCCAGGAACTCGCCGAGCAGACCGAGGCCTACGTCAAAAAACGCCTTCCCGAATGGCGAAAACGTTACAAAGGCATCGAAACCCTCAAGCTGGCGGTCATGGGATGTGTCGTCAACGGACCCGGCGAATCCAAGGCCGCCAACATCGGCATCAGCCTGCCCGGTTCGGGGGAAAGCCCCGTTTGCCCTGTATATGTGGACGGCGAGAAAGTCGCGGGACTCAAAGGCTCTCCCCAGGAATTGGCAAGCGGCTTCCGCGAGATTATTGACAAATACATCGAGACCCGGTTCGAACACCGCGAAAAATGCTAATTTCGGGGACACAATACTCAATTGGGAATTCGCGCGCACTATCTGCCATAAGTGTTTTGACCATTCATGGTCATAATTGAGTATTGTGTCCCCGAAATTCCTACTTCGTCTCACGCGCATATTCGCAGAGGGCGCGGAGGTTTTCGCGGGGGGTATCCCGCACGACCTCGCAGCCCGCGCTGACGATGAAGCGGGCGCCGGCTTCCCTGTGGCATCTCGCGATGGCCTCTCGGACGCTCTCGGGGCTCCCGTCGCGCAAGCAGCGCACAGGATCGAGGTTGCCCAGGATGACTTGGTCCGGACCCATCGCGGCACGGCCCTGGGCAGCGGGCGCCAGGAAGTCGAGATCGACGATGTCGCAGCCCAGCCGTCCCATCCCCTTCAGGATGGCGCGGGTATCGCCGCAGATGTGCAGCCGCACCTTGAGGCCCATGGCGTGAAGGCCGTCTACGAGGCGCTTCTCGGCGGGCCAGACGAATTCCTCGTAAATCTGTGGTCCTACCAGCGAAGCCGCGGCATCGCCCACACCCATCAGCTCGGCCCCGGCGTCTTTCTGTGCCTGCGCGAAAGCCAATTCCATCTCGATTATGAAATCAAAGAGGTCACGCACAAACTCAGGCCGCTCAAAGAAATCCATCATGATATGGTTGATTCCGCGCAAGTCGGCCGCTTCGGCGACGGGACCCTCGACCCAGCCTTCGACAATCCGTTCATTCCCCACGCGCTTTTTCAACAGCGCGACGCCTTTGACCCGGTCGTGCATGCGCCCGCCGCCCAGCGGGTCCGGTATCGAGAGCCTGGCGAGATCCTCCGGGCGCTGCAACAGGGCGTGGCTCTCGTCCACTGCCGGAGGCTGATCCTCGAACCACTCGATGGCCGCGCCACAATCGGCAGCTTCGCGCGCCGGGTCTGAAATGGCCGACACAAAATCAAACCCGAAGGCTTCGGCGACGCGGCTCTGGGCTTCCGCCAGCACGTCATGGTTTGAGGCATACTTGCCGTACTTCACCCCCATCAGGTCCGCCGCGAACATCATGGTGATTGGCATCAGCGGCAAGTGGTCGACTTCGCGCCCTTCGATCATCGCCAGCACACGTTCCCGGCCGGTCATATTCAAACCCTCCCGTGTTTCGCCGGCTATTCGTTTCCGAGCATCTCTCGAATGGTCGTGATCATCTCGCTCCGCGGAACCGTTACTTGCGCGGTTCTTCCCGCTTTACGGTAGGCGTCGTGGTCGGCGATGTCTTCGCGCTGATCCTTCCCCGCGAGGAGGTCCTTGATCGAGACCAGGCCCTTCGCCAGTTCGTCTTCACCCACGATGACGGCTACCGGAATCTGACAGCGATCAGCGTGGGCAAGCTGGTGTTTCATTCCGCGTTTGTTGCCGAAATAGACCTCGGCGCGCAGTCCGGCGTCGCGCAACTCTTTGGCGACCTTGAGCAGCTCGGCCTCGGCCACGCGCCCCACGAACGCCACCAGCACCTGGGACTGTGCTGAGATGCGCGGCGCTATCCCGAGGAACTCGAGGGCCGCCATGAGCCGGTCCAGGCCAAACGCAATCCCCGCGCAGGCAATGCTGCGTTCGAGGAACCGCGATACCAGTCCGTCGTAACGCCCGCCGCCGCCCACGGACCCGAACCGGCCTTCCGCGATGGCGATTTCATAGACCGGGCCGGTGTAGTAATCAAGTCCTCGGGCGAGACTTGGCGCGAACCGGGCCTGCGCCACGGGCACGCCCAAGGCGTCGAGGCACGCCGCCAGTTGGGTCATCTCTTCGAGGGACTGGGTTGATCGCTCGCTGACCGGCAGAGCCTCGCGCATCTTCTCCACTACCTCCGCGCGCGAATCTCCTTTGATGGCAATAAACGACAGGATGGCGTCGATGGTCTTGTCGTCCAGGTGCGCGCCCGGGATGGGATCCCCCGAATCATCAATACGCCCCTTGCCCAGCTCCAGCCGGATATTGTCTACGCCCACCTTGTCGAGCTTGTCGATCACCCGCAGGACATGCTTTCCCTTGGCCCCATCCCTGATTCCGCACCCCTCGAGCAACGCGTCAATCAGCTTGCGGTTGTTGACCAGCACGCAGAAATCGCTAGCCCCGAGTCTCACCATGATCTCGCAAACGACGGCGATGATTTCGGCATCCACGGCGACGGAATCCGAGCCCGCCGCGTCGATATCGATCTGGGTGAACTCGCGAAAACGCCCGGGCCCCGGACGGTCGCCGCGCCACACGGGCCCGATTGCGTACCTGCGGAACGGCGCCTTCAATTTGTCGGGATATTGAGCCATCATGCGCGCGAACGGGACGGTCTGGTCGAAACGCATGGCGACGGGTTCGCCCTCGGGCGTCTCGAGGCGGAAGAGCTCCTTATTGGTCTCTTCACCGCCGGTTCCGAGCAACGTTTCGAGATACTCGAGAGCAGGCGTCTGCAGCGGCACGAAACCGTACTTGCGAAAGACGGACTCGCAAACATCGACCACGGCCTTTCGGGCCAGGACCTCTTCAGGCAGAAAATCCTGGAATCCTTTCAATATACGCGGTTCAATCAGCGGCTTGGCGTCTGGCATCGTACTCCCTCGCAGAACTTCGCGAAACTAATCTGAATAGGCCTTGAAGTCTACACGGAACGGCCGAATGCCTTCAAAATAT
>DAOLNV010000074.1 GCA_035416745.1 Candidatus Hydrogenedentota bacterium
AGCGCGCGGTTCTCCGGTCCGCCTTCCGCGTGAAATTCTCCCAGCGCGCCGGCTATGGTCCTCTCCAGAGGTTGCTCGTGAAAAACCAGCAGTTCATACGAGTCCGGCGGCCAATTCAGCACGGCCCACTCGTAGACCGGGACATCACACGCTGAAGACGACGCCGCAACGAGTACTCCGATAGCAAGCACGGCCGCAGCGTTCAGCACCCTTCTGAACGCGCGCGATTGAAACATCTTGAGATACGTTCTACTCATAAAGGGTCGCGACTTTATCGCGCTGGAGTTCTTCCGCAACGGCTTCCACGCCGCACAGAAGCGTATCGAGATCCGTGTGCGGCGTCAGCGTAACAACCAGCTGCTCGGTGACCGCCACGCCGGGGAATTCCAGGATGTGCTCGCGGCGCGTTCCGCCCGACAAGGCCGCGATGTCCACGTTCTCCGCCACGTTCTTGCCCTGAAGCGCAATGTCAAACAGGCGCTGCCCGGCGCCAACGTCTTCCGGCTCTGCAAAGAACAACCGGACACGGTACCGCTTCTCCGCCGAGCCCGCCGGTTGAAGGCGCAACGTCAGCTCCCGGAGACCATGCGCGCCCGACGCGGCAACCCATGGATAAGCGCCTCTCTGAGTATGTGACGCATGGTGGCGAAACCATTCGATGTTCTCGGGCGCCGAGGTGACCTCTATCTTCGGGGAGGGGCCGCCCACATCGGGATAGTCCAGCCATAGCGTGCCGTCGGAGGAACGCCGGTCTCCCGGAGCTCCCAGGTTTATCCCGAGCCGCGTGATGGGAGCGTCAAAAGAGTGAATCGAACTGAAGGTCCACATTTCCGCTTCCGGCATGTGCACCATAGCCAGCGACGTCTGATTCTGGTAGGCGCACGAACAAGTACGCGTGTAATCCGGGGCATTCAGTACGCCGTCCGCCGCAATGAGGCTGTTGCTGCATCCCGACTTGAACCCGCCGAAATTCCCGGTGCCGCCGTCATTGGCGAAATCGTAGAACCCAGCGGCTCCCGAACGAAACGTCAACAGATGTTCGGCCGCAATCGGATAGTTGCACCCGTAAGCGCGCGCCCATTGCCAGGGAGTCTCAAGTCCCGTCAGGGGATGCGGCCGAACAAGCGGCTCCCCCGTTTTCATATTCAAACAGCTCGTTTCCGTAATGATCCAGTCCCCGTGCAATATTGGAAACGTGGCATAGGACACCTCCTTGTCCCACAACACGTCGCCGCTGCTGCCGCGGTAGGCAATCATGCGCTTGCCCTCTTCATCTACCGCCGTGTCGCGGGAGGGACGGGTCGACTGGATCAGGATGTCGTGCCCTTCAGAGTAGCTGAGAAACGACCCGAAAACATTGGCTTCGGTTTCCCATTTCACGTCCCCGGTGGCCAAGTCCAGCGCGGCCAGCCTCGCATTCCCCTCCGGGGTGACGCCCCGGCGGCGCAGACGGTTCTCGATCCCCGGCGGCATCTTGTCCAGACCGTAAAGCGTTCCGCCTCCGATAGCGATTCCGTTGTGCACAAAGCCATGGCGCGACTCGATCATCCAAATCAACTCGCCCGTGTGGCGGTTCAAGGCCGCCAGTTTGCGGCTTGCGCTGTGGTCGAAGTCGGACCAGATCGAGTATTCGCTGGACTGGACCGGCGCCACATCGGAAAACGAAACAAAGCCCGCCCCGCCAATCAGCAGGTCGCCCGAAACGCCTATGTACCCCCATTCCGGATACACCTTCTTCCTGGCTTCGGGATCAACGGGAGGGAAACGGAACACATTCTTGGTCGTCCCCGTTTCCGCGTCCAGCACATGGGTCTCACTGCCCTGTATCACGTACACAGCATCCAAGGTCGCGACGAAATTCGTGCCTCGAATGTTCGCACCCGGAATGTGCACCTGGTTATAGCGCGCGTCCGTCGGCGTATTCTTGTAAGTTTCGTTGTAGTAAATGCCGTACGTGCCAAGGTCGTGCAGCATTCGCTTCCAGATCACGCGGCCCGTGTAAACGTCGCGTGCGCTCATGCAGTCCATACCCTCAATGAACAAGCGTCCGCCGATCACTTGTTCCGAGGGGCCGTGGCCGTGGCGCGGCAATACATCGAGGTTCGAGCTTCCCCCGAACCACAACAAACCCAAAGGCAATTGCACCAGCGTGTCATCGGACTTTGCGGTTTGCGCCGCGTTGCCCAGGAGGTGGGTCCACGGCGCCGAACCGGGCAACGGGCCCTCTCGTGAGAACATTATGGCATCGGTTTCCCGATACGCCAGGCCGTGCAGCTGCGAACCCTCGCACAGGGCTTTCAAAGCAGTGTTGTCGGACGTCTTGGGCAACCAGACAACCCCGCCATAGGGCCGTGTCGCATGAAACAGACGGTTCAGCAGTTCCTCCCCGCGCGGATACCGGTCAGGGCTCAGTTCCTGCACGACCGTCAGCGAGGCAAGGTAAGGAGGAAGTTCAAGCGTGATGGGGTCGCCCTCCAACACCGCGACCCGGCGCCCGGACAGTCCCTTGCCCTCAAAATGACGCCGCAAACGTTCGACATTCCCGGCGTCCGCGCATATGGCGATGATGTGCAGGTTGGATTTCGCCAACAAAGCCTCGACAAGCGCGCCGTCGCCGGGCCCGTATACCAGCGCATATCCGTCGTAAACGCCCGTATCCGTCAATATCTTGTCAGCCTGTTCGAGGGCAGACGGCGGCGGACTGGTCACCGCAGGCGTCGGCGGACGGAGCACGGGCGCACCGCCGTCGGCGCCAAAGGCCATGACCCGGCCGTCCAGCGTGACCGCCAGCAAAACGCCGTTCGCGGCGACAAGACGGTTCACCTCGCCATCCACCGTTTTCACCCACGCTACGGACCACTGTTCCTTGGCAGGGCCGCAGTCCAGCGCGGTGATGCGGCCACCTCCCGCGGCATACAGACGTTTTCCCGCCCTGATGAGGTCGCCCGTGGCATCTACGGCCGCGGTCCACAGCGCCGCGTCCTGCCAATTAGCCGGGTCTTGCAGAAATGCATTCGCGTCAACCGCGGTGATTTGAGCGCCCGAGAAATAGAGGATTTCCGGCGTAAGCACAGGATGATTGCCAATTTGCGGGCACAGTTGCTCCCCATCTTCAAGGCGGTACGCTGAGGTAACGGTTTCGCGATGATGACTGAAGAAGATATCGCCGGACGTGGCAACAAACGACCCGCCGGTCTTGTTGTAATCGGCAACACGGTAATACCGGAACGCGCCGGTGGCCCGCTCGAATATCGCGGGAACGGAGCGTCCACCAGCAACAAGCAAGGCGTCACCATTAACCGCGAAGGCGCCTTGCGGGGCAACGTTCGCAAAGGAGACTGCGCCGCCGTGGGGTTGCTGCCGGAAACGCGCGCTTTCGGCATCGTTCATCCAGACCAGGTCGCCGGATGCTACATCGTGCGCATACAGGAAAACCCCCATAAAGGGCCAGATGCCTGCTCCCCAATACACGATGCCGTCAGCGACAACCGGGGCGCCGCGAGCCGGCCATGTCGAAATCAAACGGCTGTTTCCCAAGATCTTCCGGTCGGACGGCCCTCCCCGCCGTTTCCAGACAAGACCGCCGTCGGAAGTCCGAACGCAGTAAAGGTATCCGTCGTCGCTGACAAACAGAACGCGCTCCTGCGACACCACCGGGGGGAAACGGACCGGCCCATCGCAATAGTACGCCCATTCTTCCTCGCCGGTATCTTTGTCCAGGGCAACTACTTTATCGCTGTCGTTGAACCCGAGGAACACCCTATCCCCCGCCACAACTGGTTCAAAAACCTTGTCATACGGCATAAGATCCTGGTTGAGAGGGTCTTCCCATACCTGTGTTCGCGGGGGATAGTGGTTAATCCAGAGAAGGTCGATATTCGCGGGCAGCTCTTCGGGGCTGCTCGCCGTGCGCCCGGCGCCATAACGCCACATCGGCCAGTCTTCGCCTTGCGCCACGAACCCTGCCCACAAAACGCATATCAGGAGCGGCACAGTCCGAAATGCTTTCGCCAATATAACCTCCTCACTGGACACAAGTTGAGTGCGCTCCATAATTGCTGAAAACCAGAGCGATCCCCTCCGGTCTGCGGACACGGCATGCTTACGGTGACCAGCATCTATCATACCCACACCCGCTGAGGTGTTCAATTGGCGCAGACCGCGCCGCATTTCACGCATCCGTGCTAGCTAAGTGTTTGCCGGGGAAGAAAAATGCGGATGCTCAAAAAAACAAGCCCCCTCTTCGGGGGCTTCTTACCGAGTCGAACGGAAGGGTGGGATTAGGAGGCGCACTTCTCCTTCTTGGGGAAGATTGCGCAGACGATGTCGTCCACAAGCGGGATCGCGGCCTTTTCGGGACGACGGATCTTCGACGTCGCTCTGATGTGCTTCATACTGTTTCTCCTTTTGTAGGAAGGTTCCATTGACCTTCTGTGAAAACAATACAACCGAGCCCCGGGCTTGTTACGTGTTATCGTCACAGACTATGGTTATTGCCGCACGGAGTGCCAAGGGGCCCGCCATAAAGAAACCCGGGAAAACTCAGAAACCGAGCGGAAAAGCGACATGGACGATGCGATTCGCCGACACTGTATCGAGTTAGAACGCTGCAACCAGCGAGGAGACCGGATGCTAAGCGTCTTTGATCTGCTTGCGGCAGGGACACTGGAACTTGATCTGGCCGCATTCTTTATGGCGCGCATATCACGCGGAGCATCCTTTATGGTGGGGGCCAAGCCGGGTGGCGCCGGGAAAACCACCGTGATGTGCGCCCTGCTCAATTTCGTGCCTGCCGATACTGTATTGGCCGCCGCAACGGACGACGCCATACGGAGATTGTCGCGGGTGGAACTCGCTGGCCGCACATGCCTGATCTGCCACGAAATCGGCGCAGGCCCCTACTTCGCCTATCTTTGGGGCGAACCGCTGAGGCGTTACTATGCGTTGAGCGCCAAGGGATGCATGCTGGCAACAAATCTGCACGCGGACGACATCGGCGAAGCCCGCACACAGGTCTGTGGCGACAATGACGTGCCCCAAGCCCAGTTTACTGCTTTCCACCTGCTTGCGTTCATGCGCGTCGATGACGGCTGGCGCTCCCCCCGCCGGGTGGCAACCGTCCACAGTTCGAACGGAACATCGCCGCACCAGCTCGTCTACCAGTTCGGGCGCGGGCTCCAACACGCCGATGCCGGACTGGACCCGGGCTACTTTGCGGAATGCCGCAAGTTCATCGCGCGGCACGCCGACGGAACCGTCAGGACCATCGAGAAGACGCGGCGGCTGGTGCTGGATTTTCTGGCGGAATATAGTGGATAGCGTTGGCGCGATCCTGGTTTCAACTTGGAGAAAGCCATGGCACACGGCGCAGCAATCGTATGGCTCCGGCAGGATCTCCGCACCGAGGACAATCCGGCCCTGTCGGAAGCAGTCAAACGCGGGGGCCCCGTAGTTCCTGTCTACGTCTATGCGCCGCAGGAGGAGGGTGATAGTGCGCCCGGCGCCGCGAGCCGTTACTGGCTGCACCGTTCCCTGAAAAGCCTGCAAGAGACCCTGGAAAAGGCCGGTTCCCGGTTGATAGTGCGCCGCGGCAACAGCCTGGAAGAACTCGAGGCCGTAGCCCGTTCCGTTGATGCCGGCGCCGTGTTCTGGAACCGGCGTTACGAACCCGGCATCACCCGGCGCGACGAATCCATCAAGCGGGTGTTCGAGGAACGCGGGCTCGAGGTGAAGAGTTTTAACGGTTCGCTACTGCTCGAGCCGTGGGAGGTCACGACCAGACAGGGAGAACCCTATAAAGTTTTCACGCCGTTCTGGAAAGCCTGTCTCGAAAAACTGGACCCCGCGGAGCCGTTGGCCGCTCCGCGAAAGGTTCCCGCTCCGGGTTCGTGGCCGAAATCGCTCCGCGTCGAATCTCTGGAGCTGCAGCCGGAGCCCGATTGGGCCGGCGGCATCCGGGAAGCCTGGGCGTTTGGCGAAGCCGCTGCTCACGCGCGCCTCGAATCCTTTCTCAACGAATCCCTGCCCGCCTATCTCGACGGGCGCGACCAGCCTGCAAAGGACGACACGTCCAGGATGTCGCCCTACCTTCATTTCGGCGAGATCAGTCCTCGCCAGCTCTGGCATGGTGTTCAAGCAGCCGCATCCGCGCACAATTCGCGGGGAGCACTCCGTGGCGCCGAGAAGTATCTGAGCGAACTTGGATGGCGCGAGTTCTCGTACAATCTGCTCTACAACTTCCCCCATTTGCCTCGCACGCCCATGCAGGAGAAGTTCGAAGCCTTCCCCTGGGGACGTGATGACGAAGCGCAGGAAGCGTGGCAGCGCGGCCGTACCGGTTATCCCATCGTCGATGCGGGCATGCGGCAGCTCTGGAAAACCGGATGGATGCACAACCGCGTCCGTATGATTGTCGCATCTCTGCTCACTAAAGACCTGCTTATTCCCTGGCAACAGGGGGCTGCCTGGTTCTGGGACACCCTCGTCGACGCCGACCTTGCGAACAATACGCAAGGGTGGCAGTGGACGGCAGGCTGCGGAGCGGACGCCGCTCCCTACTTCCGAATCTTCAATCCTGTGAGCCAGGGCGAACGCTATGACCCGAAGGGCGATTACATCCGCCAGTGGGTGCCTGAAATCGCAGCCCTGCCCGACAAGTGGATTCACAAGCCGTGGGAAGCGCCTCGGGATGTGTTGCACGGGGCTCGCGTCGCCTTGGATAAGACCTACCCGTCGCCTATAATCGAGCATTCGGAAGCCCGGGTTCGCGCTCTCGCCGCGTACCAACAGATCAGGTAGCTGCAGAGTTTGCGGCGTCCTTTGGGGAGTTGTTTTGGTCCGCTATCGATTCAAACTCAGAACGAGGGGAAGTGCATTGAGAAAACTACTTTCAAATCCGATCCTCATATGCTGGCTCGTTGCCTTTGGCGGCATGGCGGGAGCTGTCGAGCAGAAATGCATCCTTTTCGAGGATTCGTATGGCGAACGGCTCGGTTCGCCTGACCCGAACGTGGCGATTTGGTGGGCGTCTTCCGGCTGGAAGATCAGCCAGACCCGCCCTGTGCCGTCCAAGAAAGGCCAGGCGCTCGAGATACGCGCCGCCCGGAACGAAGCCGAAGCCGCCCAGCTGGTCGTGCGTCCTGCCCAAGCACTCGAGGGGTTCACCGCAAAAGCGTCCAGCCTGACCGGCCAGAACGGCGCCGTGATTCCGGCCGAAGCCATCGAGGTGTTGCGGGTGCGCTATGTAAATGTCGAGTTTCCTTCGGATGCCTGGGGCACGAAAGGCATGTGGCCGGATCCTCTGCCGCCCTTCACCGGACCCATTCGGCTGGCGCCCGGCAAGAATCAGCCGTTGTGGGTACGCGTCGACGTGCCCCGCGATGCCGTTCCAGGCGATTACCAGGGGACTATCGTGCTCGAGGCAACCGGGTTTAGCGCGCAGGTTCCCTTCCGCGTGCACGTCTATGCCTTTGATTTCCCCGACAGGATGACGTGTACGACCGCGTTCGGGTTTGATGCGGGGGCCGTCTTCCATTACCAGGCACTGAAGGAGCCGCAGGACCGGGAAACCGTCCTTCAAAAGTATTTGGACTACTTCGCCCGCAATCATATCACCCTTTACGACCCTGTGCCGGGTCACGAGATCAAGGTCGAATGGGTGAAACTGGGCGAAAACGAAGGAGCGGACCTTGCCCCTGCTGTCCGCAAACTCCTCCAGGAAAAAGCAATAACGCCCCGGTTCGACTGGTCCGACTGGGATGCTGCGATGGAAGAGGCTATCCGCGACAGGTACATCACCACGTTCAGGATAGGCATTCCCGGCATGGGCGGCGGGTCGTTCGCCGGGCAGAGCGCACCATCCCTGCTCGACTACAAGCAGGGTGACCTCGAATTCGAGCTGGCCTTCACCTCCTATGCGCAGGCAGTTGAATCCCATTTGCGCGAAAAAGGCTGGCTCGACATGAGCTACGTGTACTTCTTCGACGAGCCCACCGCCAGACAGTACGAATTTGTGCGGGACCAGTTCATCCGCCTCAAGAACGCCGCGCCGGGCATTGGCCGCATGATTACGGAAAGGATCGACCCCAAACTCGTCGGCGGACCCAATATCTGGTGTCCCATGACCAGTACCTACAATCATGACGACGCCAAAGCGCGTAAAGCCGCCGGAGAAACCATCTGGTGGTACATTTGCACCGTGCCTAAGCGGCCCTTCGCGGGCATGTTTATTGACCATCCTGGTACAGACCTGCGCATCTGGGCGTGGCAGACATGGCAGTACGATGTATCAGGGCTGCTGTTCTGGACCACGACCCTCTGGACAACCGGCGTGGCCTATCCGGACCATCCCCAGAATCCGTACGAGGATCCCATGGGATGGAAATCAAATCCGTATGTCGAGGGCACGCGCGAACCATGGGGGAACGGCGACGGCCGCTTTGCCTACCCGCCCGAGGCGGCTGGCGGGGTTGCGCAACAGCCCGTACTTGACGGTCCCGTCTCATGCGTCCGCATGGAAATGCTGCGGGACGGCATCGAGGACTACGAATACATGGTCATGCTCGAGCGGCTGCTCGACACAAAGGGCGATGCCCTCCCGCCGCGGTTGAAACGCCGTTACGAGCGCCTCCTGGCGGTCCCCCGGGAAATATCGGAAAACCTCACAACCTACACCAAGGACCCCGCGCCCATCGAGAAACACCGCGAAAAGGTCGCGCGGGCAATAGAGGAGCTCTCGGCAAAGTGACGTGCTTACGAGGCGTCAGCCCCGCTTGGGAAGACGCCCGTAGGTTTCGGTCAATTCGCGCAGGCGCTCGCCCAGATTCGGGGTGAGCGCCTCGCGCGCAAACCTCCACCGCCAGTTGTGATCGCCGCTTGTCCCCGGCGTATTCATGCGGGCTTCCGAACCCAGCCCGAGAATGTCCTGCAGCGGGAAAATGGCCGTATCGGCCACCGACGCCATAACCACTCGAATCCCCACCCAGTTGATGTCTTTGCCGGAGGTTGCCATGTATTTCCGGGCGAAATTCCGTTCTTTCTTGACGGCACTTCTGGACATGGTGGTGTCTTCGCCTTCCGCGCGCCACCACCCGATGAAGGTATCGTTGTCGTGCGTTCCCGTATACGCCACCATGTTCGGATAGTATTCGTGGGGGAGGAATCCCGAATGGTCGGCGTCGGGCCCGAAGGCGAATTGCAGCACGCCCATGCCCGGGAACTCGAACCGCTTGCGCAGGGCTTCCACTTCTTCCGTGATCAGGCCCAGGTTTTCCGCGACCAGCCTGACCTGTCCGAGGGCGTTGTGTATCGCGTGAAACAGGTCGTCGCGAGGCCCCGGTTCCCAATGCCCGTTGACCGCCGTCTTCTCTTGCGCGGGAATCACCCAGTACGCCTCGAATCCCCGGAAATGATCGATCCGCAGAATGTCCATGACGGAGAGCATCGCGCGGACCCGGTCCGTCCACCACGCATATCCCCGCGAAGCCATCTCATCCCATCGATAAATGGGGTTGCCCCAGTACTGGCCCGTAGCCGAGAAATAGTCGGGAGGGACGCCGGCAACAATGGTAGGCGAGCCCTTCTCGTCGAGATGGAACAAATCGGGATGGCTCCATACGTCGCTGCTGTCATGGGCGACATAAATGGGAATGTCTCCCATGATCTCGATGCCGTGACCCCGGCAATAGTCCTTTAACGCGCGCCACTGGCGAAAGAACAGAAACTGCGCGAACATCGAATCTTCGATCTGCCTCGCCAATCTGTCTTTCCACGAACGCAGGGCATCCGCATCCCGGCGGACCAGGCTTTCCTCCCATTGGTTCCAGGACACGCCGTTGTGGGCTTCTTTAAGCGCCCGGAACAACGCGTAGTCATCGAGCCAACTGGCGTTGTCCGAGCAAAAGCGCACGTAGTCGGCCTGCAGGTAGTCCGCGCCGCCTTCATGAAACCGCCGGCTCGCTTTCCGCAGCGCCGCCTCTTTGAATTGCGCAACGCTGTTGTAATCCACGGATGCTCTGTCAAAACCGGGCGCGCTTTCCACGGCGGCAGCGTCAAGAAGCCCTTCTTCCACCAGACGCGGCAGGTTGACCAGCAAGGGATTGCCCGCATGCGCCGAATAGCACTGGTACGGCGAGTTTGCGGGGCCAGTCGGCCCCAACGGCAACACCTGCCAGAGCCGTTGCCCGGATTCGTGCAGAAAATCGGCAAAGCGATAGGCTTCCGTGCCGAGGTCCCCTATTCCATGCTCTCCGGGCAGCGATGTGGGGTGCAACAGCACCCCGCTTGAACGTGGTAGGCGCACAGTGTTTCCTCTACTCGTCAGCTTCTAAGCAGTTCCTGTATCCCCTGCTGAATGTGCCGAAATGCCTTCTTGTACTTGGCGGGGCTTCCCTTAACCGCGACGACATCGATACGGATCGTCTTGCGGCGCGGACGCTGCCACGTCTCCGCATCCAGGATGGCCAACGGATATAGCCCCGCTTTCGCAAGGGCCCTCTCAATGCACGCCTGCGAGTGTATCCGTTCCCGAATCGTATTTGCCACTCCGCTATTCACCCTGACCGAAGTCTCCGTGATGCCAGTCGCATGATCGTAGGTGCTGTGCCAGGCAGTGCTGAAGGCGCCATTGTCTTCGGTCCAACGCTGCCCCGCGAAATGCTGCAGCACCATCTGCTCGGTGACGAAGTCGAAATAGAACAGCCCGTCCGGCCGGAGCACCGCCCCGCACTGCAGAATGGCCTCCTCCAGTTCCTCGTCCGTTAGCAGGAAATTCACGCTGTCGAACAGACACGTCGCCAAATCCAGGGAGGCCTTGAACGGCAAGGCCCGGAGGTCTCCCACCACCCCGCGCCACGATACGTCCGTCTTCCGGCCGGAAATTATCATGGCGGGCGACAAATCCATGCCGACGGTGTGCCAGCCGAGCCCTGCAAGCCGCTTTACGAGGGTCCCCGTGCCACACGCAAGGTCGCCGTGTCGAAACGGACAGGACAACATTCCGCTCAAGGCAAGGGTCACCAGGTACCACCGGTCATAATCCACATGGGCCATGATGCGGTCGTAATACCAGGCGAGTGTCGCAAAAGGGTCAGTACTCATGTCGCGTCGAGATGCCCATGGCCCGTTCCCGCTCTGAAAGATGGCCCTGGTTTACCAGCTCACGCCCGATCCACGCAAAGAACTCCTCCGAAATGGGATCGACCGTTGCGCGCGTACGGATATACTGCAACTTTTGAGACGCCACGAAATACAATCCCCGGTAGAAATTCTCCTTCTCACAGATCTCCCTGGCGTGCGCCGCCTCCGGCCGGTCGCGCAACGGTTCCGCATAATCAGCAAAGTACAGGGCCAGCCCGGTCAACCCCAGGCCCGGGCGCCCGGTAGTGTGCCAGAAGATGGCCTCATACGCTTCTTGGTCGCGCAAATCCAGTTTCCGGCGGCATTCCTCGGCTGCAACCGGACCGTGCAACAGTTTGGGGTTTTCCCGCTGCACGGGGGAAATGTCGAGCCCGTACGCCTCCGCCTCACTCAGGAGGCTTTCTTTCTTGCGCCCCTTTTCAAGGTCGTGGAGAAGCCCCGCCGTTACGGCGCGTTCATACGGAATCTCGAGCAACTCCGACAGCGAGACCATGTACTCCGCGACGGACAACACGTGCGCGAGCGTACGCTTGGACAGCCGCTCCTCAAGAAGAGCGATGTACTCGGAGGCCCGGGGAATGCGAAAGTTATGATTCATACGTTCCGTGTTTCTTCACATACCGGCGCACCGGCGGCGGCAAGAATTCTTCGTATGCTTTACGATTGGCGGCGCGATTGCGCACTTCCGTGGAAGATATCTCGACGGGATCGATGTCCAGCATGGTATAGCGCCCATCAAGTTCCGCCGAGACGTGATATTGCCCCGGCCGGGGCGCAACCAGCAAATGCGCCTTTGCAAGGATAGTCTCGAAATTTCGCCACTTTGGCAGATCCGCGAGAGAATCCATGCCGAGGACAAGGAACAACTCGGCAAGCGGGAACTGCCGCTCGAGCACCGAGAGAGTCTCGTCGGTATACGAAGGCCCTTCGCGGTCGAGTTCCACACGGCTGGGTTCAAGACCGGATTCACCAGCCAGGGCAGCCTGCACCATGGCAAACCGCTCTTCAGGAGCGGCGTGCAATTCCGCGCGCGATTTATGCGGAGGATTCGAAGCGACAACGAAAAGCACTCTGTCAAGACGCGCCTGATTCAAGGCCGCCTTGGCAATCCGTATGTGCGCTTCATGTATGGGGTCAAAGGTGCCCCCGAAGACGCCAATGCGTTCTGTCTTATTCACGGATCTGACCCGAACCCCGGATGATGTACTTCAAACACGTAAGCTCTTGTAGCGCCATGGGACCACGGCAATGCAGCTTGTTGGTACTGATGCCGATCTCGGCCCCCAATCCAAACTCGAACCCGTCCGTAAACCGCGTCGAGGCGTTCACGTAGACGGCGGCGCTGTCCACCTCGTCAAGGAAGCGCTCAGCCGCGTCATACCGTTCCGTAACAATCGCATCGGAATGGTGCGACCCATACCGGTTGATATGGTCAACCGCCGCATCAAACGATTCTACGACTTTGATCGACAGAATCTTGTCCAGATACTCAGTCGTCCAGTCCTCTTCGGTTGCCTCCTTGCACGAAATAGTCCGCCGCGTTCTCGGGCACCCTCTAAGCTCGCAGCCGCCCCTTTCGAGCGCCTTCGCCACATCTGGAAGAAACTCCGCGGCGACATCTTCATGCACCAAGAGGGTTTCCATCGCGTTGCACACGCCTGGCCGTTGAAGCTTGGCGTTGACTACGATCGATGCCGCCATGTCCAAGTCAGCATCCGAATCCACATAGACGTGGCATACGCCGTCCAGATGGGCAACGACCGGGATGCGCGATTCCTCCAGGATGCGCGCGATGAGTCCCTTACCGCCCCGGGGCACCACGACGTCTATATACGCATTCATTTTCAGTAATTCGCCCACGGCCGCGCGGTCGGTCGTCGTGATGATCTGCACCGCCCCCTCCGGCACGCCCGCCGCCACGGCTCCGTCAATGAACGCCTTGGCAATGGCCACATTCGAGTGTATGGCCTCGGAACCGCCCCGGAGAATGGCCGCATTGCCCGACTTCAAACACAGCGCAGCGGCGTCGGCGGTGACGTTCGGACGGCTTTCGTAGATGATAGCCACCACCCCCAGCGGCTGCCGAATCTGCGCGATGCGCATCCCGTTGGGATGCACCTTCTGCCGCACAATGTCGCCAACCGGGTCCGGCAAGGCAGCCACGGTCTCGAGACCGGCTGCCATCGCCTCAATGCGCGTGTCGGTAAGCTCCAGGCGGTCCAGCATGGCAGGTGTCAAACCCTTTGCGCGCCCGGCCTCCAAATCCTTCAGGTTGGCGACCTTAAGTCCGGCAGCAGCCTGGCGAACCCCCCGCGCCGCATTGAGAAGCGCCGTGTTTTTCACCGCGGGAGACAGCGACCGCAACACCTGCGCAGCGTCGTGGGCCGTCCTGCAAATCCCAGCGATTTCCTCGTGTAATATCATCGTGCGCGGTTTCCTTCCCTTCGCGTTAGTCTCCGTCCGGGCATGGCGTGCTTCCTTTACAATACGACCATATTGTTGCGGTGCACCACCTCGTCGAAATCCTTCCGCCCCAGGATAGCCTGTATTTGACTGCTCTTGCAGCCCTTTATGCGGTCGATATCTTCGCTCGAGTAATTCACAAGACCGCGGGCGATGTCATTCTCTTGAGCATCCGTAATCCGCACCGAATCGCCCATGCGGAACTTTCCATCGACCTTCGTGACCCCGGCCGCCAGCAGGCTCCGCCCCTGGCGCTGCAACGCATTCCTGGCCCCGTCGTCGATGCAGATGACCCCGCGCGAAGAACGCCCAAAAGCGATCCACCGCTTGCGATGCGATAGCGCCCCCCGTGAAGAAAAAAACGTCGTCCCCACGCCCTGGCCGCTGAGGGTATCATGCAGGATGTTCGGACGCCTCCCGTTCGCGATGACCGTGCGCACCTGAGCCGCGCAGGCTATTCGCGCTGCCGTCAACTTCGTCACCATGCCCCCTACGGAGGTCTGCTCCTCGGTGTCTCCGGCCAACGCCTCGAGCTCAGGCGTTATTGCCTTAACTTCGCGGATGAGACGCGCCTCGCGGTTCCGGCGCGGGTCGGCATCGAACAGCCCGTCAACATTGCTCAAGATAATGAGAAGGTCCGCGGAGATTTTCGCCGACACGCGCGCCGCCAGCGTATCGTTGTCGCCGAACTTGAGCTCTTCGATGGCTACGGAGTCGTTCTCATTAACAATGGGAATAACGTTCTTGAGCGTGAACAATGCGTGCAACGTGTTCCGGATATTGAGGTAGGTTTCGCGGCTGTCCAGGTCCGATGCCGAAAGCAACACCTGGGCCGAACGAAGTCCTCCTCCGTACGTGCGGAAAAGCGTCTCGTAATAGTGCATCAGGTTGGCCTGGCCTACCGCCGCGGTTGCCTGTTTCAGCGGCAGAAGCTTCGGCCGTTCCTTCAACCCGAGAGCCGTCATCCCGCAACCAATGGCCCCAGACGAAACCACGAGAATGTTCAGTTGCCGCTCCCTCTTGAGCTGGCACAGCTCTTTGACGATCTCTTCGAGAACCTGGCCGTCGAACCCTGATGGCCCCGTCAGAAGCGATGTGCCGATCTTCACAACAATCGTCTTCACTTTACTCAGGTCGGTATTCAAGCTCGATATCTCCAATATAGATGGACTCGCCCGGCTTCGCGCCGAGCCGCTTCAGTGCCTTGAACAAGCCCATGCGGCGCAGTTTGTGTTGCAGATGGGACACCGCTTCGTCGTTCTCGAAATCCGTCATGGCCACCGCTCGAAGCACGGGCTTGCCCTCGACGCGAAATCCGCCGCCTTCACGCTCGATCGTGTACGGCGATTCGTAAGTATACTCCCCTTCCTCGGCTTCTTCCGAGACGTTCGTTTCGTTGCGCCGCAACCGCTCGACAACAGACCAGAGACGCTCGAGAACGGCCGGGACTCCTTCTCCCGTCACGGCTGAGATCGGATACGCCCCGCCGTGTGTTTGCGAGAACTCTTCCGCGCGGGCGCGGCTTTCCGGGATATCAATCTTGTTAAGAGCGATGATTCTGGGGCGGTCGGCGAACACGGGGCTGTATTGCTCGAGTTCCGACTCCAGCATGTGCAACGCCGCCTCGGGAGCCTCGTCTCCCGCATCAATGATGAACACAAGGACTTTGGTCCGCTCGATATGGCGCAGAAAGTCGTGACCTAGCCCTTTGCCCTCGGCCGCGCCCTCTATAATCCCCGGGATGTCCGCCATGGTCAGCGAGCGGAACCCGTCCAGTTCAGCAACTCCCAGGTTCGGCGTGATCGTCGTGAACGGATAATCCGCTATCTTTGGAGTAGCCGCGGTAACTCGCGAAAGGAAAGTGGATTTGCCCGCATTGGGCAGACCCACAAGCCCGACTTCCGCGATGAGCTTGAGTTCGAGGACATAGTTGGCTTCTTCGCCGGGCTCGCCCAGTTCCGCGAAGCGCGGAACCCGGCGCGTCGAGCTCGTGAACCGGGCGTTGCCCTTCCCCCCTCGACCGCCCTGCGCCGCACGGAACCGTTGCCCCGGCGCCGCCAAGTCGCATCGTATCTCGCCGGTGTCAAAGTCACGCACCAGCGTTCCCACCGGCACGGGAATGGCGGTTTCCGCCCCTGTCTTGCCGTGCCGGTTAGAACCCTGCCCGTGAGTCCCAGCCTCGCCTTTCCAATGCGCATGATACCGCAATTTGATCAGCGACGAAGCCTCCGTGACGGCGACAAAAAACACGTCGCCCCCGTGGCCGCCATCGCCGCCATCCGGGCCGCCGCGGGGGACGTACTTTTCGCGCCTGAAGCTACAGCACCCGTTGCCGCCCGCGCCTCCGGTCACCCGTATTCGTACGCGATCGACAAACATGGCGCATCGCCGCTGTCCGCAGCGTTAATTCGACTCGGACGGTACGACGTCCACGCGTTTACGCTGCTTTGTAACGTGACGAAACTGGACCACGCCGTCCGCGAGCGCAAACAGCGTATCATCTCTGCCAATGCCCACATTTTCGCCGGGGCGGAATTTCGTGCCGCGCTGACGGACAATGATATTGCCCGAACGCACCACTTCGCCGCCGAATTTTTTCACGCCAAGCCGTTGTGCTGTGCTGTCGCGGCCGTTGCGCGAACTGCCGCCTGCTTTCTTATGTGCCATGCTCTACTCTCCTCTAGGCCAGGATGTTCTGGACCCTGAGCTCCGTGTAACTTTGCCGGTGGCCGTAAGTCCGCGTGTAGTTGTTCTTCCGCTTCTTCTTGAAGACCCGGATCTTCTTCGCGCGGCCCTGACGAACCACCTCGCAGACCACTTTGGCCGATTCCAGCGCCTTCGGATCAACGACCAGGCCGTCGTCCTTGCTGAGCAGCGCGATATCGGTCAGTTCCACCGTGTCGCCGACGGGCGCATCGAGTCTCTCAACACGCAACACGTCACCCTGGGATACCTTATGCTGTTTGCCGCCTGTCTTTACCACTGCGTACATGATGCTTACTCTCCAACACCGCCATGCGCATTCCCGAATCAGGAGAATCCGCGCTGAGGACGCACACCGGCGCGCCCGTTCTTCATGTTCTACCGGTCTCTACACGCGCCTTCTTGATTCCGGCGCATCACAAAAGCCTCTGCCGCGGCGCGCAACTCCGCGCACCCCGACAACGAGGCAAGATAACTCGACTTCGCGTTACGCGGCGACGGCAGGTTTTCCGTGATTGCCGAAAGCCGGCCAAACGCGCCCTCCGCCACGATCTCGTGACTGTTTGTCGTTGCCCGCGGGTCGGCTATCACCCGAACGCGCGTTTGCCTGGGGCCCACGCCAGCCAGACTCAGCGCTGCCGCAACATTCACATTCTTGGGGAAAGCTCTCACGGCCTCCAACGCCGTCCCCTCGAAAATGACCTTCGGTTCCTTCAAATCATCCAGCCGGATGTTGTTCTCGATAAGGTATGGCGCTCCTTCAAGCCCTTTCGGAGGCTTCCGCGTGGTCAAAGTCACGCTGTGCAAACCTCCCTCGCGAGCCGCGCGCACGCCGTCCAAGCCGGCGAGCGCTCCTGAGGGCAGCCACACTCGAACGTTGTGCTTCCGGGCCTCCTCGAGCAACCTGGGCTTCGTCATCAACCCGCCGATGCTCAAGATCAAGCAATCCTTGTGATACTTGATGGCGGCGTCAATGACACTCTCTACCGCGGTTGCATCCGCGCATTCCACCAGAAAATCTGCCGTAGCAGCGTTTTCTTCCAAACCGCAGATCTTTGCCGAGAGCTGAAAACTCCTCAGCAACAGCTCTGCCTTCGACGGCTCGATGTCGGTCAACGCCGAAATCTCCGCCGGGATATCACCCTTTTGCAGAGCTATGCAGAAGTCGGCCCCGATATTGCCGCAGCCGACTAACCCAACTCTCATCTTAGCCATATTACATCCGCAGTTTACAGGGCGCGACACGCCGCACTCCCAGCGATATGATTGCGCGAGAATGACTTAGACTGAGTACGCCAGGTACCTGACGCCGCGCTTCGGGGCATGATTCTCAAAAGTGCCCGCTCTACAGAGTCAAAAGAGAGTACCACACGGGGGAAAGCATAGTCAAACAACAATTTAGCCTTGGATAACCCCGGTCAGAGAAACCAGGAAAGAGGACATTTCTAATGTGGCTTGACGACAACAATTCAGCCGCAACCGTCCATGCGCAGTCCCTGCGCAAATCGCTGGGCAAACATTGACAAGATTGGGTAAGACGCCGTGCGGCTGGTGCGACCCGATTGCCTGCTCTTCTTCAGCGTCAACGGCGCGTCACGTACCAGCCTGGCCTGAAGGCCCGCAACATCGCCAAGCCAAGACCGCTCAGTCTCGCCGGGGTCAAGCGCAGATATCTCCGCGCACGGTTCAACGATATGCCAAGTTCTCGGCACCGGGGCATGGAGGTCCTCCGCTTCCCCGGACCTTCCCTCTGGGCTGGTATATTTCGCGCCTTTGGTGCTGTGACGCATGAAATGCGCGCCGGTCTTTTCCCATCCGCTCGGCGCCTTGAAAACCCCGGCCCATCCGTGAAATGCCAGAGTGCTTCTGTTGGCCCGCTCCACATTACTCCGGCGGTTAGCATGTAGACACTGGCAAGCCGGTACGCGCAGCCGCTAAACACATCGGCTTCGTATCTTCTCCAGGTCCCTGATAACGTTCCCCACAAAGGCCGGAGTAACAGGAATTTCATCAAGGACGCTATAGAACAGCCCTGTTTCGTCCTTGAAAGACTTCAGCGACTCGAGGCATCTCCGGATCTCAGCGAGCGAGGCGTCCGGACACCAGAACCGCACACCCAGCCGTCTCATGAGTTCCTCAGCCCACTCGGGCCTGTTCTGCTGAAGCCGCGCTACGGTAAAAATACCGAGACCTACCAGGTCGCCGTGGATAAAGTGGCGGCCGGTAAGGTTCTCCAGGTTGTATGCGACGATATGCTCGGCGCCCTCTTCGGGGCGGCTTGTCCCGAGCCGGGCACAGAACGCGACTTCCCGGCGGTACAGCTCGATTAGGGTGTCGATCCCCCGGGGCGTGACCTCAAAGACCGCCTCCGCGTTCGCGTCCAGCTCCTCGAGACAGCCTCGAGCCTCTTCGGCCACGCCGGCGTCGAACATTTCCCCATTTTGCCTGTGAGCGGCCTGCCAGTCATACAAGGCGGTGTGAATGCTCGCGATATCTGCCGCGCCGGCCCGGTTCAGTTCGGGAGGAGCTTGTTGGATCAGGTCGTAGTCTATGAGCAACTCCCGGGGACAAATCTTCCCCACATACCTGACCACGTTCTCCACACGCGCTCCCACCGAGTCCGTAAGGGGAGCATCCACTGAGACGATTGTGGGCACAAGAATCATCCGGCACTGGCGTTTCCACGCCACGAATTTTGCCGTGTCGCAACATGAGCCCCCGCCGAGCCCGACCACCGTGTCACACGCAGGAAGTTCGCTTTCGAGACGCTCCAGCGTTTCCAAACGCATATCCGAGACGAAATGAACGGCGCTGGGCCTCCATGACAAGGCTTTCTGTACCAAGCGCCACGGGGCTTCCATGGTAAGCACGGCGACCGTGCCCTCGATGGCCGCGAGTTCCTGCACAATCCCGTGTCCGCAACGGATGTCCGGCGCTCGGTATTGCATGACAGTCCCCTTTCCTCCCCAAGCACGCGCTTGAGTCCGCGCTATCCCAAGACTTCGCGAGCCATCCGCCGCGTGAGCCTTTGGCATCATGAGTCGCGAATATTGTATTCTAGAATCGAACGTGCCGCGCACACAACGAGTTGCGATAGAGACATGTCCGGTCTCCCTTCATGGTTGGCCATCACCGGACGCAACCCTTTCGGGTGACGATATGACCGAAGATGTGCATTCAGTGCCCGATGCCGGGCAAGAGAATCGCTTGGATTATTTCTTATTTGGACTACATCTGTCACGAAGGGCCCTCGAGACTTTTCAGGTGCAGACCCTTTTTCAGCGCAGCCGGGCCGCTGGCGGCCGCAATCACATACAGGCCGTTCAGGAACTCGCGTACGCAATGAACACCCGGCGGGCGCTTGAATCTCCGGACCGGCCCCCTGTCCGGCCCGGTCTAGTACTGGCGGCGGCTTTCCTTGAGGAACTCCTCCGGTACCTTATCGATGTCTATTGCCTTGATGAACGCCCGAACAGCATGGGCACCGGGCTGTCGGTCATCGACAAGAAGCGCGGTAAGGACCTCGTCAAGCAGCCCTTGAGCGCCTTCCTCGAACTCTACCCCCCGCATAGCGGCATGCTGGCGGGCCGATATAGCTCAAACCTCGAAGAGTCCCAGGACACGGATACGCAGGCGCACTATGTCTTGGCCCGCGAGTCAATCCTTCTCGAGCTGGCCATGAACAATCCCGCTGCCGCGCCTTTGAGCGAATTGTTCGATGACACAGACCTCAAGAATCGCGCTCCCTATCGCGCCATGGTGGCCCACCTCGAGAAGTTCTACGAAGGGCAGCCCCCGTTTACCCGGCTGGGCATGCCCCTTTTTGCGTGTCTGCGGGCGCCCATCCTCGCCTCGCCCTATTCCATCGAAGGCCAACTGCAATTCATACGAACACGGTGGCGCGACTTTCTGCCCGCGAGGTTTCTTGAACGTCTGAGTCAGGTCGAGGACGTCTTGAAGGAGGAGACCTTCCAGCGGGGCATGGGGCCCGGGCCCGCGCGCGTTCTCGAGTTCCGAAAACGGGCGGAAGGCGAGCTTTGGGGATATCCTGAACCCGAGAGGTTTACCGCCGACAGGGATTGGATGGCAAACGTCGCCCTTATCGCCAAGTCCGTCTATGTATGGCTCGATCAGCTTTCAAAGAAATACGGCCGCTCAATCAAACGCCTTGATCAGATCCCGGATGAAGAACTCGATACACTTGCCCGCTGGGGTTTCACGGGTCTTTGGCTCATCGGCATATGGGAACGGTCGGTGGCCTCCCAAACGATCAAGGAACGGATGGGCAATCCCGAAGCGGCTGCCTCGGCCTACTCGCTCTATGATTATGTGATTGCGGCCGATTTGGGCGGCCCGGAGGCGGCTGAGAATCTCCGGCATCGCGCGTCGCTGCGGGGCATCCATCTCGCCTGCGACATGGTGCCCAACCATGTTGGTATCTTTTCCAGATGGGTAATCGAGCACCCGCACTGGTTTCTTCAGCGTGATCATCCCCCATTTCCCGTCTACCGGTTCAGCGGTCCCAACTTATCCCCGGACCCGCGAGTCAGCATCTATATCGAAGACGGCTACTGGCAGCGCCGCGATGCTGCGGTGGTGTTCAAGCGCGTGGATAACCAAACGGGAGAAACCCGCTATATCTATCACGGGAACGACGGCACCAGCATGCCCTGGAACGATACCGCCCAGTTGAACTATCTGCTGCCGGAAGTGCGGGATGCGGTCATCAACACCATCATGCACGTCGCGCGGTGTTTTCCGATCATCCGCTTTGACGCCGCGATGACGCTGGCCAAGCGTCACTACCAGCGCTTGTGGTTCCCCATGCCGGGCGAGGGAGGCGCCATCCCGTCGCGGTCCGAGTATAGCATGTCACGCGCGGAGTTCGACCAGCAAATGCCGCAAGAATTCTGGCGTGAGCTGGTCGATCGCGTGAACGAGCACCAGCCCGATACCCTGCTGCTTGCCGAGGCCTTCTGGCTCATGGAAGGGTATTTCGTCCGCACCCTGGGGATGCACCGCGTATACAACAGCGCGTTCATGAACATGCTCAAAATGGAGGAAAACAGCAAGTACCGGCAGACCGTCAAGAACGTCCTCGAATTCAGTCCCCAAGTCCTCAAGCGCTTCGTGAACTTCCAGAACAATCCAGACGAACTTACCGCCATCGAGCAATTCGGAAGCGGCGATAAGTATTTCGGCGTGGCCGTAATGCTCGTAACCATGCCGGGGCTGCCCATGTTTGGCCACGGTCAGATCGAAGGGTTCAGCGAAAAATACGGCATGGAGTACCGGCGCGCCTATTGGAACGAGCTGGTGAACCAGGAACTCGTATCCCGTCATGAGCGGGAGATATTCCCCCTTCTTCGCAAACGGTACTTGTTCAGTTCCGTTGAAAACTTCGCCTTTTTCGATTTTGAAACCTATGACGGTTATGTGGACGAGAACGTTTTCGCCTATGTCAACCGGGCCTATGGGGAACGCGCCCTTGTTCTGTACAACAACGCGTACCAGCGCACCAGAGGCAGGGTCCGCATGTCCACGGCCATCAATGTGGGTTCGGAAAGCAGCGTCCATCTGGTGCGCAGGTCCCTTTCCGAGGCTCTGGGCCTGCGAGACGACGCCGACATGTATTACGTCTGCCGGGACCATACGCGGGGGCTCGAGCATATCTACCCCGCACACCAATTAGCCCAGGAAGGGCTGCACGCGCAGCTCGATGGCTATCAGAACACGGTGCTCTTGGATTTTCGCGAGGTGCGCGACATCGACGGTTCATGGGCAGCGCTTGCACGTGAACTTCATGGGCGGGGCGTTCCCAACATGAACGCGGCCTATCGTGATGTCGTCCTGAAGCCGCTGCGCGAATCCTTGCATCAGGCCCTGCGGCCCGCCCTGTTGAAGGCTCTGCTCACGGGCGGTACCGAAGCGTTATCCGATGCTGACGCGCGCCACGAGTTCGTCGAGGCAATGGAGACGTTCTTATGCGCCCTGCAGGAGCAAATGATCGGACCCATCGAAGTTGAAGCAACCTTGCGCGAGATCCTCAAGTCGGTAGACGCCGTCCACCGGACATGGGAAGAGGTTGGCTCACTGGGCGTTGAAAACAACGTCCTCACCTACTTGCTCGAAACCGGCAAACGCATGGCTGCGTCTCCCGAAAAGACGTGGGCGGTGCCGGCTCTTTGGGCTGTGCTGGCCCCTCTGGGAAATGCCGTCAGCCGGAGCGAATTACAGGTTCGAACAGCCGCATGGATGGACGAATGGCCCGTGGCTTCCGTGGTATTCGATGTGTTCCGCGAGTTGGGTCTCGACCACGGGCAAGCCACCCTCAGCACCGGCCTGATCAAACTGATGATACGTTATTCCGAATTGCCGCTGATCCTGACCGCAAGCGAGCGCGCGGAACTCATCGAACGCATGTTTGCCGACCCCGTCCTCAATGATTTCCTGTTCGTCAACGAGTACGAAAAGAAACTGTGGTTCAGCAAAGAGCAGCTCGAGAAACTCCTCTACTGGCTCTTCTTCTGCTCCGTGGTGACCGTCCTCGGCGACCAGATTCAGGTCGAGGAAAACGCAGCTGAGGCCATTCACAGCCAATACCACCGCGTGCATGAAGTGCTGGCCGCGGCAGAGACCGTCAAGTACGACGTTGCTCTCTTCCTCGAAGTGCTCTGCTAAGCCGGACCCTTTCCCCGGAGCCGCGCACGGTGCGCGTGCAACAGCTCTAGAAAGGCCATCTCCGCTTTGGTGTGATAGGCGTGCCGGCGTTGGATTACGCCAATCCGCACGCGGGGCAGACCCGGCACATGAACGATGGCCAGCCCTCGGTCCTCGGGCGTGATCGCGACACTCGGCAGAAACGCCACCCCGATGCCTTCTCCCACGTACCGTTTGATGACCTCGAAGCTCCCGCTGTCCAGAACAACCTGCGGCGCGAACGCCTCGCGCGTGAAAAAAGCCTGCAAAACCGTTCCCGTCCGTGTGTGAGGATTCAGCATCAGGAAAGGCTCCTCGCTCAACTCAGACAAGTTTACCCGGTTTCGCGATGCCAAGGCATGGTTGCTCGGAACTACCAACACCAGTTGTTGTTCGAACAGGTCACGTTCGATAAGCTCGTCATTGTCCACCGGAAGGGTCACGATGCCCAGGTCCAATTCCCCGCGTGCCACTTGTTCCGCGATGGCATGAGACGGGCGGTTCACCATAACCAGGTGGGTCTGGGGCATGGCCAGCGCGAATTGGAGCACCACCTCGGGCAGTACGTAAAGCGCTGTGGTGTCGCTTGTCCCCACGCGCAGTTCTCCTGCCTGGGTCTCATCGAAATCCTCCAATTCCCGCGAAAGGCTTTCCGTCTCGTTCAGGATATGACGCGCACGGTCGTAGAGAAGCGAGCCAACAGGAGTCAACCGGCACGTCTTGCGCTCCAGGAGCAGATGTCCAAGTTCCTTCTCCAGCGCCTTAACTTGTTGGCTTATCGCCGGTTGCGAACGGCGAAGCCGTTCAGCGGCCTTTCGGAAACTCTCTTCCTCGATGACCGCGCAAAAACACCGCAAGGCCTCGAGATTCATAATAAGCCCTCCTTATGAGCGGCATTATAACATTTCACTTGCATTATATCACCGCCCCTCGTTATCGTATGCCCCAATGGCGCCGTCAGCCTAGCGAGGAGCTTGATATGGATCCCAAAAAGCCTGGCCTGAGTTATCGCGATGCCGGGGTGAATATCGACGCAGCCGATGAAGCGTTGCGCAGCGTCAAGGATATCGTCAAAAAAACCTTCACGCCGGGTGTGCTCCGCGACATCGGCACGTTCGGCGCCATGTTCCAGCTGGATTTGTCGAATTACGCGGAGCCTGTATTGGTTTCGAGCGTGGACGGCGTCGGCACCAAACTGAAGATCGCGTTCGCACTGAACAAGCACGACACGGTGGGCATCGATCTGGTTTCTCACTGTGTGAACGACATTCTGGTACAAGGGGCCCGGCCCCTGTTCTTCCTGGACTATCTGGCATTTGGCCGGTTAGAACCGAAGATAGCCGTCGATGTGATCACCGGGTTGTCGAACGGCTGCCGCTACGCGGGCTGCGCGTTGATCGGCGGCGAGACGGCCGAGATGCCCGGTCTGTACAACGAAAAAGAATACGATTTGGCCGGCACGATCGTCGGCATCGTAGACAAGAGCAAGATCATCGATGGGGCCGCGATTCAAGAAAGCGACGTAATCATCGCGCTGGGCTCTTCAGGACTTCACACCAACGGGTACAGCCTCGCGCGAAAGATTTGCTTCGAGGTCGCGGGTCTCGGCCTTCACGACGAAATGCCGTACGTCGGACGCCCGGTCGGCGAAGCCCTTCTGGAGCCCCACCGAAGCTATTCCAGGGTGATGCAGGTCGTGCAGAAAATCGCCACTGTGAACGGTATGGTTCATATCACGGGCGGCGGGGTCACCGATAATCTGCCCCGGGTTCTGCCCGAGGGCATGGCCGCTGAGATCGATCTGAACGCGTGGGAGGCCCTCCCCATCTTCCGCTTTCTTCAGGAGACGGGCAACGTCACGGACGCAGAGATGCTCCGCACCTTCAACATGGGCGCCGGCTTCCTCGTGATCGTTTCCAAAACAGAAGCCGAGAAAACGCTCAAGGCGCTTTCCCAGGCCTGCGAGGAACCCAAGATCGTGGGGCGCGTTATCGCTGGTGATCACAAAGTGCACTACACGGGGAAGATTCGTTATGGCACATCGAATTGAAGTCGGCATGAAGCCCGGGTTCCCGGATCCGGCCGGAGACGCCACCAGGCAACAGCTCGCGGAGGATCTGGGCATCCACGTCGACGAGGTCCATGTCGTCGACGTGTATACCATCAATGCCACCCTCAGTGAAGATGAGCTGGAGCGGGTACGCACCGAACTTTTTACCGATCCGATCATCAACGAATCCGCCGCAAACGCCTCCCTCGCGTCCGACTGTGACTTTGTCATCGAGGTGGGGTTCCGGCCCGGCGTGACCGACAACGTAGGCAAAAGCGCCGCGGAAGGCATAGCCGACACGCTCGGACGCGCCCTGGACCCGGGCGAAGCCGTCTACAAGTCCACCGTGTATGCAATTAAGGGCAACGTATCCGCCCAGGATTGCGAACACATCGCGCGCGATGCGCTTGCCAACGAACTCATTCAGCGCTGGGTCGTAAAATCACGGAGCGAGATGAAGGCCCTCGACGGACAGTCCCTCCTGGGATTGCCCCTTGTGACGGACAAGAGCCGCGCGGAGGTGCAACGGGTCAGCCTCGAAGTGCCTGACGGCCAACTCGTGCAACTCAGCCGGGAGAAAATGTTCGCCCTGGAACTCCACGAGATGAAAGCCATCCAGAAGTACTACCGCAAACCGGCCGTGCGCGAAGCGCGCGCCGCCGCCGGGTTGCCGGAAGAACCGACGGATATCGAACTCGAGATTCTGGCCCAGACATGGTCCGAACACTGCAAGCACAAGATCTTCAACGCGCTGATCGAGTATACCGACGAGGACGGCAACATCCGCCCGATCGACAGCCTGTTCAAGACCTACATCAAAGCGGCCACCGACGACGTCGCGAAACGCGTCGACTGGCTTGTGAGCGTGTTCCACGACAACGCGGGCATTATCCGGTTCGACGATAACTTCAACTTCGCTCTCAAGTGCGAAACCCACAACAGCCCGTCCGCCCTCGATCCCTACGGCGGCGCGATTACCGGCATCGTGGGCGTCAATCGCGACATCCTGGGAGCCGGTATGGGATGCCGCTGCATCCTCAACACCGACGTGTTCTGTTTTGCGTCCCCCTGGTACGACGGCGAAGTCCCGCCGCGGCTGTTTCATCCGCGCCGCGTCCTCCGGGGCGTCCATCGCGGCGTCAAGGATGGCGGGAACCAAAGCGGTATTCCGGACCTCAACGGCGCCATCGTGTTTCATGAGCGTTTCCTCGGGAAACCCCTGGTGTTCTGCGGAACCGGCGGAATCATCCCGCGAGCCGTGGCCGGTAAACCGAGCCACGAGAAAGGCGCGCGCCCCGGTGACCTGATCGTGATGTGCGGAGGACGCATCGGCAAGGACGGGATACACGGGGCGACGTTCTCGTCGGAGGAACTTCACGAGGGTTCGCCCGCAACCGCCGTACAGATCGGCGACCCCATTACTCAGAAGAAAATGGCCGATTTCCTTCTTGAGGCCCGAGACCTCGGCTTGTACACCTGCATCACCGACAATGGCGCCGGAGGCCTTTCCTCGAGCGTGGGCGAGATGGCCCGAACACCCGGCGGCGCCGCCATCCACCTCGAAAAAGCGCCTCTGAAGTACGCGGGGCTGGCCCCCTGGGAGATCTTCCTCTCCGAAGCCCAGGAGCGCATGACGGTCTCGGTTCCCCCCAGTAAGATCAGGGCGTTCCTCGACCTGTCGAAACGCCGCGAGGTCGAGTCGACCGTGCTCGGCGAATTCAACCGCTCTGGAAAGCTTCAATGCTATTTCAACGGTGAGCTCATCGCATCTCTTGATATGTCGTTCCTTCACGACGGCGTGCCGAAGATGAAGCTCAAGGCCGTTTGGCGGAAACCCGGGCATGAGACCGGGGTGGCCGTGCGCGACAACGGCGTCATGGCCGAGCTCAAGGCCGTCTTGGCAATGCCAAATGTCTGCAGCAAGGAATCGTTCGTACGCATGTACGACCACGAGGTCTTGGCGCAGAGCGTCCTCAAACAGTTCCAGGGACCGATGCACGACGGCCCCGGCGACGCGGGAGTGATTCGCCCCGTTCCCGGCTCCGACCGGGGCATCGCCATCGCATGCGGCATCTGCCCGAAATACAGCGACCTTGACACGTACTGGATGATGGCATGCGCGGCGGATGAAGCCGTGCGCAACCTCATCGCCGTGGGCGCTGAACCCGGCCTCATCGCGGGACTCGACAACTTCTGCTGGCCCGACCCGGTCCAGAGCGATAAAACGCCCGACGGCGAGTACAAACTCGCGCAGCTCGTCCGCAGCTGCGAGGCGCTGTACGATGTCTGTACCGCGTACGATATTCCTCTCATCAGCGGCAAAGACAGCATGAAAAACGACTACAAGATCGGCGAGCACAAAATCTCCATTCCGCCAACCGTGCTGTTTACGGCCGCCGCCATCATCAAAGACCTGAACAAGGTCGTCAGTATGGACGTGAAGAAACCCGGCGACGCCCTATATGTCCTCGGCCAGACCAATGACGAACTGGGCGACAGCGAGTATCTGGCGTTGAAGGGCCTGCGGGGAGGCCGCGTACCCACGGTTGACTTTCAGGAAGCTCGCCGGCTGTACACGGCGCTCTCACGGGCGATTCAGCAGCGTCTCGTCGCTTCGTGCCATGACTGCTCGGACGGCGGTCTGGGCGTAGCCCTGGCCGAATCGGCCTTCGCCGGCGGGTGGGGTATGAACGTCGACCTCGCAAAGCTGGGCGTGAACAGCAACGCGGTGGCGTTGTTCAGCGAATCTCAGAGCCGCTTCGTCGTGACGGTCGAGCCGGCGCGCACAGGCGCGTTCGAATCCCTATTCTCCGGACTGCCCATCTTCCGTATTGGCGACGTGCGCGGGGACGGGACTTTCCACGTTGCGGGAGTCGGCGGCCTCGATGCAAGCGTGCCCATCGATGAACTTAGAACAGCATGGAAATCCCCCATGCAGTGGTGATCTCATGAACGGCGTTCCGCCAAGGAAGCCTCTCGCTTAAAGAAAGGTGTAGCCAGTGAGTGTACGTGCCATAGTCCTGACGGGATTCGGCATAAACTGCGACAACGAAACCCAGACCGCCCTGAAACGTGCCGGCGCGGATGCCGACCGCATACACCTCAACGACATTATCGCCGATGTATCGCGCCTGGAAGCTTACCACATCTTCGCCGTTCCAGGAGGATTCTCCTTTGGCGATGACATCGCTTCCGGCAAGATTCTGGCCAACCGGCTCCGCTACAAACTCGGCGGCGCTCTCAAGAAATGGATTGACGACGGCAAACTCATGATCGCCATTTGCAACGGCTTTCAGGTGCTCGTCAAAATGGGCCTCCTGCCCCTTTTTGACGGCAGATTTGCCCAGGAAACCACCCTCACCCACAACAACTCAGGCCGCTTCGAGAACCGGTGGGTCCATCTGAAAACCGACCCTGCCACCAAATGCGTATGGCTGAAAGACATCGATGGCCTGCCGCTGCCCGTTCGCCACGGTGAAGGCAAATTCGTGCCCAAAGACGATGATGTGCTTCTCCGCCTTGAGGCCAATGGCCAGGTCGCGCTGCGCTATGTGAAACCGGACGGCGCCCCCGCCGGTGGCGCGTTTCCCTGGAACCCCAACGGTTCGATCGGCGATATTGCCGGCATCTGCGACCCCAGCGGACGCATCCTCGGCATGATGCCGCACCCCGAGGCGTTCGTCGAGCGCACCAATCATCCCACATGGACCCGCTCCGACCTGCCGAAGGAGGGCGCGGGCTTGAGACTCTTCCGCAACGCGGTGGAATACGCGAAAGCCAATCTGGCTTAAAATCGGGGGACATGTACCAAGCGCCGTCTCCGGCGCGACTACGTGTCCCCCGATTTCAAGCGCGTCCCCCG
>DAOLNV010000075.1:0-2094 GCA_035416745.1 Candidatus Hydrogenedentota bacterium
GCGGTCAGGGCGAAGGCTTGTGTGTCGATTCTGGTGCTGCTGGCTTCGATTTCGCGGACACGCTGGGTGACTTGGCTGGCGAGGTCCTCTGTTGTGTCCGGGTCGAGATGGATCGGCAGGTCGAGGGTTACGCCAGCAACCTTGGTGCGGTGTGTGGCGCGGCGGGTCATTGGCGCAGCTCGGCCGCGAGGGCTTTTGTCAGGGCCAGGAGCTGGCGGAGCCCCTCGTGGAGTCTGTCGTGCGTCGTGGTCATGTGGTCGTGTCTGGAACGGAGTGCGTCGTAGGCGCTGGCTTTGTGCTGGAGAGTGACGAGTTCCTTCCGTTGGCTGAGTTGAGACTGGAGCGCGTCTTGCCTCCGCTTGTCCGCCGTGTCGACCTTCTCGCAGGCGGACGCCAGGATTCCCTCGAGTGTGTCGAGACGCTCGGCGATGTCATCCAACTTCTTTTGGACGAAGGGGTTCACCGTAGTTCAGCACCATGTCTTTTTCGTATCGCGGCCAGTATTTTATCACAGAGTTTGTCAGTATCGTCGTCGGTGAGGGTTCTGTCCAGGGCCTGAAAGATCAGGTTCAGCGCGATGCTCTTTTTCCCTTTGGGGACTTGGGGGCCTGTGTAGACGTCGAAGATGTGAATGCGCGAAAGGAGCTTGCCGCCCGCCGCCCGGGCGGTGTTTAGTAACTCCTCGGCAGGCAAAGAGTTATCAACAATGACGGCCATGTCGCGAAGTGATGGCGGGAGGGTTGGCGGTTGTTCGAAAGTCACAGACCGGGATGGAAGGCTCAGGAGGTACTGGAGGTCGAGTTCGAGCGCAAATACAGGTTGGTCTATGTCCCATTTCTGCAATATCTTGGAGTTGATCTCCCCCATCACTCCGGCGGTCTTGCCGTCGACAAGGATTCGCGAGCACGCACGCACGTGGTACGTGGGCATGTCGTGTGGTTCGAGCGTCCACGAGGCCCCGAGGTGGTCCAAAGCTGCCTCGGCAAGTCCTTTGATGTTGTAGAAGTCGGCTTTGTGCGGGGGGGCGGACCAGTGTTTGCCGCCAAGCGTGCCAGACAGAGCGATGATGCAGCGATAGGATTCCTCGGGCAGGTCACGTCCGTCCACGGGAATGTAGACAGGGCCGATTTCAAACAGTGCAATATCATGGGAGCCCGTACGAATGTTTGCGGCAATAGTCGACAGTACCCCGGGCAACAAGGAGGTCCGCATGCCTGACATGTTCTCAGAAAGCGGGTTCTGGAGAGGCAGAAGTTTGGAGCATTCATGCCCAAGACTGGCGTTCTCAACGTCGCGTTGAGACGAGAAGGTCATGGACATTATCTCGGTGAGGCCGATATTGACAAGATAGTTACGAAGTTTTCGCACGGTCTGCTCGGCGGGCGCAAAGACAAGCTCGGTCTGGCGGATGGGCGGCAGGGCAGCAAGGATGCGGTCATAGCCGTAGAGTCGGGCGATCTCTTCAATCAGGTCTGCTTCAGAAGACACGTCATGACGCCATGAGGGTATGCGGACCGTACAAGAGGCTTCATCGGATTGGGTTATGGCAAAGGACAGGCCTTCCAGAATAGCCTTCTGCAGGTCAGGGGGCACGAGGGTCCCGAGTAGGAGGTCCGTTCGGGCGTATCTCAGGCGTAAGGGAGGTCTTTGTAAGGGCTTGGGGTATTGGTCCAGGCGGCCCTTGGCAATGCTGCCTCCCGCGACCTGTTTCATGAGGAATGCGGCGCGGTCCAAGGCCCAGACAGCCATCTCGGGGTCTGCGCCCCGCTGGAAGCGTTGGGATGCCTCGGTGTTCATGCCCAAGGCGCGGGCGCTGCTCCGGATGGAAGGAGGATGGAAATAGGCGCTTTCGAGGAAGATATCGGTGGTGGTATCCCCCACTTCCGAATTTGCGCCGCCCATGATGCCGGCCAAGGCGACGGGACGGGTTGCGTCCGCGATGACGAGCATATCCGGAGTCAGTTTCCGGCTCTGCCCGTCGAGTGTTTCGAGTGTTTCATTCTGTTTCGCGGTGCGCACAACGATGCAGTTTTCGTGTAACCGGTTGTAATCAAAGGCATGTAGCGGATGTCCGGTTTCAAGGAGAACCAGGTT
>DAOLNV010000075.1:2194-6917 GCA_035416745.1 Candidatus Hydrogenedentota bacterium
CCGCGATTGGGGGTGATTTCGACCTCGAGGATGGTGTCGTTGAGACCGAGGATTTCGAGGGCATCGGCGCCGACGGGAGTTTCGGGGGGCAGTATGAGCAGGCCGGAGTGGTCGGCCCCCATACCCAGTTCATCGGCGGCGCACATCATACCCTGAGATTCGACGCCGCGCATTTTTCGGCGGGCGATCTTGAATCCGCCGGCCAGCGTAGAGCCTTCGACTGCCGTGGGCACTTTATCGCCGACGCGCATATTCTTCGCGCCACAGACGATCAGGAGCGGGTCTCCCCTGCCGATATCCGTTGTGCAGACGACGAGTTTGTCGGCATCGGGATGCGGGTCGATGGTCTTGATTTGTCCGACGACGACGTTGCTCAGGCTAGCGCCTGGGCGTTCGAGCGCCTCGATTTCGAGACCGAGCATGGTGAGTTCGTTGGCGAGCTTGTTGACGTCGGTATCTATGTTGACGAGTTCGCGTAGCCAATTGAGTGAAATGCGCATGTTAGAACTGCTCCAGGAACCGCAAGTCGTTTTCGTACAGGTAATGGATGCTGGTGATTGCGTGGGTCAGCATGGCAATGCGGTCTATGCCCATGCCGAACGCGAAGCCAGTGTAAGTTTCAGAGTCGTACTTTGCGTATTTGAATACTTGGGGGTGGACCATGCCGCAGCCCAGGATTTCGAGCCATCCGGAGTGTTTGCAGACCCTGCAGCCCCTGCCGGAACACACGGTACAGGAGATGTCGACCTCAGCCGAAGGCTCGGTAAACGGGAAGTAATGGGGGCGAAAACGCATTTTGGTCTTTGGCCCGAAATAGCGCTGTATGAACAGCATGAGCACCCCTTTGAGATGGGCGAAACTGATGCCTTTGTCAACCAGAAGCCCCTCGATTTGGTAGAACATGGGGCTGTGGCTGGCATCCTGGTCGACGCGGTAGACGCGCCCGGGGACTATGACGGCCACGGGCGGCTGAGTGCGTTCCATCACTCGCATCTGGACAGGCGAGGTATGGGTCCTGAGGACGACGCCCGGTTTGATGAAGAAGGTGTCGTGAAGGTCGCGGGCAGGGTGGTCCGACGGAGTGTTCAGGCTGTCGAAATTGTAGTACTCGGTCTCGACATCGGGTCCCGTGGCCACTTGGAACCCCAATTGGACGAAGATGTCGGTGATTTCCTCGGCCACGCGCATGATGGGGTGCTTGTGCCCACGCAGGGGTCGTCTGCCGGGCAGGGTCAGGTCGATGCGTTCGGCGGAGGCTGAAGCTGCTTCTTCGGACTCGGCCAGGGCGGCTTTCCTGGATTCCAGGGCATCATTGAGAGCCTGCTTGACGTCGTTTGCGACCTTTCCGAGGATGGGCCTGTCCTCGGGCGCAACTTCGGCGAGGCCGCGCAAGACCTCGGTCAGCAATCCTTTACGCCCCAAGAATTTAACTCGAATCTGCTCAAGGGAGGCCAAATCGGTCACGGCATTGATGGACTGGACGGCCGTGGCGCGGATTTCGTCAAGTTTTTGTTTCATTCACGAACAATCCTCTTCCAGTTATGTTTTGAATAAGGCCGAACCTATGCGTACTTGGGTTGCCCCTTCCTCGACGGCGACTTCGAAATCGTTTGACATACCCATCGATATCGTGGTGAGGCCGTTTGCCAGCGCCAACTCGCGCAAACGTGTGAAGAACGGGCGCGTTTGTTCCGCGTGTTCAACAAAAGGCGCCATGGTAAGCACACCGTCCAAGCGCAAGTATTTCATGCCCCTAATCGTGTCAACAGCCTCGGGCAATTCCTCGGGTGCGAATCCGTGTTTAGTCTCCTCGGCCGAGACATTGACCTCGACCAGGATCGGCAGGGGCGCCTCCCTCCCAGTTTCTTCGCAGCGGCGGTCGAGCGTTTCGGCCACGGCCAGCCGGTCCACGGCATCCACACGGCTGAAGGACCGGATAATCTCGCCACATTTGCGACGTTGGATGTTGCCAATCATGTGCCAGGTGGCTTCATGAGTAAACTGCTCGATCTTTTCGCGGGCGGGTTGCAGGCGGTTCTCGCCGAAATGGGTGACTCCCAGGTCGTAGAGGGTTTGAATCTCATCGAGACCGACCGTTTTGGTGACAGCCACGAGCTGGACGCCGCCGGGGTCGCGCCCCGCCCTGCATGAAGCTGCTGCAACGCGGCCGCGGACCTCGGCAAGATTGCGTTCTATAGCAGCTTGCGGTATGGTCACGCAACACTTCCCCCGTTCCGGTCAAAATAAACAAGGTGTTATGATAGTGCCGCCCGGATTCGGGATCAAATTGCGTATTTGATCTCTTCAAACAAACCAGAGCCGGCCTGTTTCAGCGCACGTGAGGCGCAACACCCCGGGGCCCCGATGATGCTCAGGTATTTCCAAGGCGGGTGGTCTTGTGGAATTCGTACCACTGCCCGCTCAACTCGAAAAACACGTTGTCGCCGAGACCGATGAATTGGTCTATGACCGGCTGTTCTTTACGGAGCGCGGCAAGCGTCTTGGATGCCGGGGTAAGCACGGTTGTCTGCTGGTTCTGGTAGCCGTCTTGACGCCAGACATCCTCGGCAGCGTTGTATTGAAAGACGCGCGTTGCGATGTCAATCGGCTTGGCGGCCCGCGCTTCCCGGGTTTGTTGGATTTCGAGGAGGCGTTTACGTTCGGAGACGTTGAGCGGCAAATCGGCCTGGAGGCACATGTCGATGATCATGTCGGAGGCCTCGTCGAAGAAAGTCGAGACTTCCATTCGGGCCTGGCGGAGAAGGGCCAAGGCTTCGAGGGTGCGTCCTTCTTTGTGCAGTTCGAGAGCATGCATGCGCCAGAGGCGGGCCTGGGCGAACTGGTCGCCTTTGGCTTCGGTGGCATTGAGTTCAGTGTAGATGTTGCGGGCTTCGGCGAGGAGCGCGTCTTTTTGCTTCCCGAGTTCTTCCGCTTCGGTATCGAGTTGTGCCGCCTGAGCCTCTTGTCCGTCGGCGCGGGCCTGCTTAGCCTGAAGGGCCATCTTGTCTGCCTTGGCGCCGAACTCTTCCGCATCGCGCTCCTTTATGAGGGCGGTGTTTATCGGGATCATCCGTTGCGCCACGGCGTGACCAGGATTGGCGCGAAGGTAATCTTCCCAGCCGGCGCGGGCCTCTTCGAATTGGCCGTTGGCCTGCAGGTTATGGTAGAGCATGCGGCGGACCCAGCTCTCGTGGCGTTGTTTGGTTGCCTCGGTGAGGTAGGTGACGGCGTTCATGTGGTCATGGAGCTTCTCGGCGTATATCGCGTAGCCGAGGTCGAAATAGAGCCGGTAATCGCGGGGATTGTTTCGAATGCCGTCTTTGAGGAAGTTAACGGCGGCATAGTAGGCCCGTTCTTTGTTCCCGACCCAATCGCAGTCCTGTGGTATGTAGTCCTTCTTGTACTCGGGCGTTTCAGGCATCTGGGCGGTGAGGTTATATGCGAGATGCCATGCACCGATGAGATAGGCGTCAACGAAATTGGGGTCGAGGAGGACGGTGGTGCGCATGAGTGGGACCATACGCTGCACATCGCCCGTGTGGAAGGCCTCGTCCACCTGGATCCAGACGAGGCCGGCGGCGAGTTTGCGGAAGCCGAGGAACATCTGCCCGATACTGACGGGAGTTTCCTGGTTCCGATAGATATCGGCCACGCCGATCTGGTTTCCCACCGTAGCGAGGCGCTTTTCGCGGCGGAACTTGATGAAATCCGCCCGTTCCTGTGCAAGCGCATCGCTTCGGGCGAACCGCCATACTTCGGCGTCTCTTTTTACCTGTTCCGGATTGGCCTTAATAGCGGCGCCGCCGCTTTCATTCTCCTCTGAAAGGCTCCCGGTGCTGAGTGTTCGGGTGTAGCGGACGAGTTTTGGATATGGTTCGCCGGTTGCATCGTCCACGTCGTCCTCCAAAACGGGGGTATCAGGCAACGTGTTGTCGGCCTTGTCCGCCACCCTGTCGAAGAGTTCGCGGTCCATGAAACGTTCCGCTTCTTCGGTCTCCAACTCGGGAGTGATGGTGCCGAACACGCGCAACTGGGTAGAGGCGGTTACGAGCCACCGGTAGAAGGCATCGGCTTCGCGCAGGTTGCGGACGCGGTATCCCTGGAGAGCGCCCAAAGCCAAGGCGGCGATGGTCAACAGGGCCAGTATAAGATTCGGGAACCGTTTCATGATGGCTTACAGCTCCTTACGGCGGAATACCCAATATGCAATGATGTAGCCTGCGAGGGCGTATAACATGCCGTATACGACGAGGTTGGGGATCTGGATATCTTTGGGCGTGTCATTGATTTGGAGGCCCAGGATCTGGGTTTTGAGGCTGAAATTCTGTAAGTCAGGCAGGGTGTATCGTAGCACCCACGCGATCCAGCCCAGGGCCTTGTCGGCGGCGTTTTCAGACACTTCGGAGCGGTTCACGACGCTTTCGAGATACTGGGTCAGGTTGCCTGTGATGTAGATGAAGAGTCCGGCGATGGTCGGCAAGACGGCGGAGGTAGACGCGGCCGCCACGGCAAACGTGAAAGCCGATACGATGAGAAACTCGAAATACGTCAAGAAGATGGAGTAGAGCAACATGCGCGGGAAGATGGGTTCCTTGATATAGAGGGCAATGGAGAACAGCACGCCCATCAGCAGAAGGTTTACAAGCACAGTGATTTGCACGCCGACGAACTTGCCCAGGAGATACTGGAACCGGCGGACCGGTTTTGAGAGGACGGTGTAAAT
>DAOLNV010000075.1:7017-27555 GCA_035416745.1 Candidatus Hydrogenedentota bacterium
ACACATGCAACGATGGCTAATACGATGATCCCGTACACGACGGTCAGCCACGGGTTGCTAGCTAACCAGATGCTCATCTAATTCTCTCCTCGCTGTGCTTCTTTGTTTTTCACCGCGGAACCCACCACCCGGACGAAGACTTCTTCGAGTGTTTCGCGCCGTGGGGCCACGCTGACGATTTTCATGTTCTGTGCTTTGCAGATATCCAAGGCTTGGTAGAGAGACATATTCTCGGGCACCCGGAAGACGACTCTGCCGGCTGCGGCGTCTTCGGGAGCGAGGCCCGCTTCCCGTGTTTTCTGAATGGCCTCTGGGACGGCTTCTTCGGCTTTGATGGTGAACTCGCGGCGGGTGAGCAATTCGTCGATGGTGCCGGAGGTTTGCAGGACGCCTTCGAACAAGATGCCCACGCGATCGCTTATCAATTCGACTTCGAGCAGTTCGTGACTCGATATGAGCAGGCTCTTGCCCTGGTCTCGAAGGGTAATAAGGAGGTCGCGGATTTCCTTTCGCGCGACCGGGTCGAGGCCCGTGGTGGGCTCATCGAGGATGAGAATGCCGGGGTCGCTCAGGAGTGCTTGGGCAAGGCCGATACGCTGGCGCATGCCCTTCGAGTAACCCCGAATAAGCCTTTTCCGTGCGCGGGACATGCCGACGATTTCGAGCACTTCGTCGATTCGCTTCGCGAGACTGGGGCCTTTCATGCCGTAAAGGCTGCCGTAATACCGGAGGATTTCTTCGCCCCGAAGGAAATCCGGGTAGTACGCCCCCTCCGGCAGGTAGCCGATGTTTTTCCGTACCTCGGGTGCCGTGATATTGGGGTTTCCCATGATTTTCATGGTTCCCGAGTTGGGGAAAATGAGGCTCAGGAGGAGTTTGATGGTTGTGGTTTTTCCGGAACCGTTGGGGCCCAGGTAGCCAAAGATCTCGCCCTCGTTCACCTGCAAGGTGAGACTATCCAGGGCAACGACGTCCTGAGCCTTTGAGATTCCTTTGTAGACTTTTCTCAGATCTTGCGTTTCGATGACTGCAGACACGAAACCTCACTCCATGATGCGCCCGGCACAACAATCTGCCGGAACAATTTCAGTTACAGGGCGTTTTCGCCGTACGCAGCGAAATAAATAAGAAGAATCAGGGTCGAATGTTAGCAGAGGACTCGTGCCATGTCAATCGCGAGGTTTGGCGCGAGGTTTGGGTCCCCGCCCGGCCATGTTCAGAAATCCCACTGGAAACCCGCGCCGATGGATGTGCGCCATTTTTCCATGGATTCGAACTCCGGTTCGTCTTCGTAATCCACGAACAGGTGGAGGCGGAAATCCAAGTGTGCGGTAACGGGCATCAGCAGGGATGATTCGGACCGTGCCCGCAACTCGCCGAGGTCCGTCATGCTTGGATACAGGGAGAAGGTTTGGGACAAGGCTCCGATCCTGGAGAATTGGCGGAAGCGCAGCCTGAAACGGAGGTTCAGGTCCTGCTCGTCTTCGCGGGGGCCTTCACCGGCATAGTAGAGGGCCTGAACGCGGCGTTTGAGGGCGTTGTCTGTATCCGGCCAGAGCTCTTCGGCGTCGTAGTATTCGAATGAGGCATTGAGACCGCCGGTGAGTTCCAGGAGGCGTGAAGGATTGTTGATGAATGTTCTGCCAATACCGGCATTGAGGGCGCCGCGAAACACGAGCGCTTCGTCGAGGTCGCGTTCGAGCTCGAGCCCTAATTCAGGTTGAAATGGGGCCTGTGAAGGGAAACGCCAATCGGCGTAGGAGCGAAATAGCCGCGGGAAACGGCCGTCATCGGACAGTTCGAGCAGCGCTTCGGACTGGAAATCGAAGGCTGCGGCGCGATTACGCAGGGTGAGCCTCGTGAAACCGGCGTCATAGTCTTCATTGCCCCAACGATAGAGGTATCCCCCTTCCCAGGACAAGTCGAGAGAGGATGGGGCGTCTTGGGTGCCGCCGGTTTCTTCGAAGGCTGCCAGCCGGACAGGAGCGATACTTTTAACAGCGGCCAATGTGAGGAGCGTGGCCTCTCCCCCATTCTGAGCAACGACAAAGGTTTCCGCACCCTGGCCTGCAAAACGCCCTCGGAGGCGTGCTCCATCCTGAAGCTGGATGTCGAACGCCTTATCGGTAGTCAGCGAACGAACCTGTGAGATGGGGACAATCACCTGCCCTGCCAAGCGGGTGTCGAAAACAACGACCCCGTCCGACAGGTCTACCAGGCCGCCGCTGAGAACCTCTCCTCTTTGCAGCGAGAGGGTGTCTCCCTGAGCGGTCCAGGACACCGCCAGAACGGCGGCGCCTATGAGTATTTGTAACCCGATTTTCATCGTGCCTCCACCTAAATGTTAGAATGCATCGGCTTTTTACGCAAGTGACTTCTGTGAACGGGTGTTTTGAAGCGGCGGCGGGGTCCTGCCGGGGAGGGTTTCAGAAGCATGCTCAAGCCAGTGTTGGAGAATCCGTGGTTCCAGGCGGCCGCGGTCTTGGTGGCGCTTTTGGGGGTGGCATTCCTGGCGTATTTGCTGAGTCCGGTGCTTGTGCCGCTGTTTGCCGCGTTCATGGTGGCGTATTTTCTAGATCCGGTAGTTGACTATTTCGAGAATACAGAGGGGAAGAACCGGTATTTCAAATGGCGGCTTCCGCGGGGGATCACGATATCGGTGTTGGCGCTGATAGGCGTGTTACTGGTCCTGAGCATCCCGCTGGTTTTGGTCCCGCGGATGATCCTCGAGGCCAAGGAGCTTGTGACGGCCGCGACGTCAGCAGAGGTGACGAACGGGGCTCAGGGGCAGGAACCGGGGTCTCAGCCTGCGGTTGGCGATGCGGCTGCGGGCGGAGAAGAGGACGCGGCGGAAGCCGACGGCGCTGATTCCGATGCGTCGCCGTGGTACGAGCGCTTCCTCGAACGGATTCCGCTGGAGGACGTGGTCAGGCAGATGGGATGGGAGGAACCGGGCCGCAGCGCGCGGAGCATTGTAGCCCAGAAGGTTGGCACGTTTGTGCGGGACAATGCCACAAAGCTGCTCGAGAGCACGTGGTCGCGTTTTGTGGGTGCGACGACGACGTTTGCGCAGTTTGCGAGGGCGTCGGGCAGGGCGCTCCTGGATGCGGTGTTCTTTGTGGCGAAGTTCGCCCTGTTTGCCTTTGTTGCGGGTTATTTGTTGAACGATTTTGATCGTCTCGTGGTTTCGGCGCGGGGACTGATTCCGCCGCGGTACCGGCCCAAGACGGTCGAGATCATCACGAAAATCGACCATCAATTGCGCAGCTTTGTTCGGGGGCAGGTGACGGTCTGCGTCTTCTTGGGAACCATGTATGGGATTGGGCTTACGATATGCGATGTTCCTTTTGCGCTGGCAATAGCGTTGTTCGGGACGGTGGTGAGTCTGATTCCCTATCTTGGAGTGGCCATGACCGTAATTCCCGCGCTCTTGATGGCGTTCTTGCGGCACGGTTTTGACGTGCATCTCGTGGGGGTAGTCATCACGTTTGCTTTGGCGCAAGGTCTCGAGGGCAACATTCTGACGCCGAGAATCGTTGGGAATCAGGTTGGGCTGCACCCGGTGTGGGTCATACTTGCCATCATGGTTTTTGGAAGCGCATTAGGGTTCTTGGGGGTATTGATAGCCGTCCCCTTGGCGGCCGCCTTAAAAGTACTGGTTGTGGAGGCTGTGCAGTACTACAAGAAGTCGCCCGTTTTCGAGGGCGGTTCAACGCTTCCGGATAAAGACGGTTCTGGCCCGGACAGCTGAGCTTTGGGCTTGTCAACCTGTCGTGCCCGTTTGAAGAACTGGGCGTATACGCGGTCACCTACTCCGTAGAGCACATATGAGGCGGCAAGCGGGAACAGTGCGATGGCCGGGGAATGTTCGTCCATGGCCTTGTGGAATACGGCGATGGCAACGCCACACAGGACCAGGAGACGGAACGCGTTCTTGGGTGCAAGCACCAGGTCTTTCAGGACATCTTTCGGGTAGCGGAAATTGCTGACCATGAGGTAGGCAAGCGCCAGTGTGAGCGGAGTCAAGATCCAGTGGGCGACCTGGAAGTCGAAGTAGGACGTAAAGAGTACGAAGGTGGCGATGGTTGCCGCGGCAGCCGGCGCAGGCAATCCGACAAAGTAATCGCGGATTTCGCTTTGATACACGTTGAATCGTGCGAGGCGGAGCGCGGCGCAGATGACGAAGATGATGGCCATGGCGGCCCCTGTCTTCCCGCCCACAAGACCCAGCAACTTGGCTTCGTGGAGGTATGCGGTGTAGATCAGCACGGCTGGCGCTACGCCGAACGAGGCCAGGTCGGCAAGACTGTCGAGCTGCTTCCCGAACTCGGATGTGGTCTTGGTGAGTTTGGCGAAAGTGCCGTCCATGACATCGAAGACCTGGGCGAGGATAATGAAATATGCGGCCCACTTGAAGTCCTGGTCGATAGCTTTGAATATACTGACAATGCCGCAGTAGAGCCCAGCGGTCGTCAATGCGCTTGCGACGACGTTGATGGGCTTGCGCCGAGTTGTCCGCTGCTTGCGGCGTTTTCGTTGGAGCGAGATTCTCTTCATTGAAACCTGGCCACCGTTGATAAGCCTGCTTTGACCTTTTGCTTCAGTTTAACACACGGCACGGCGTCTGGGGGGAGGTAGAGTTCCGCGCGTGATCCGAACCGTATCATGCCGAACTTCTGACCTTGCTCGAGTTCGTTGCCCTCTTCGGCAATGCAGACGATCCGGCGGGCAAGGATACCGGAGATCTGGCGGACCGTCACACGCCCGTGGTCGGAGTCCATGTACAGGGTATTGGCTTCGTTTACGTCGGTGGCCTCTCTTTTCATGGCGGGTAGGAATTTCCCCGGTTTGTGTTCGATGCGATACACGGCGCCGCTGACAGGGGCCCGGTTGACGTGGACGTTAAAGACTGACATGAATATGGCGATGCGCTTGCATGGGCCCCGGTAGTAGGGAGAACTCTCCAGCTCATCAATGGCCAGGATGCGTCCGTCGGCCGGGGCGACTATGTCGTGCGAGTCCGGGCTGGTGACGCGGGGGGGGTCGCGAAAGAAGAACAGGGCGAAACCTCCGAAGAGGAAGAAAGGAACGGAGGTCCAGACCCATGCGGAATTGCGAAAAAGGAGCGCCAGTATTGCGCCGGTGAGGAGGCCGGGCAGGTAATATGGGATTCCCACTTTCCACGCGCTGAACGTTTTCGTCACAATAGACCTCTTTCCTGAAAACTGACCCAGCGGTTGTCGCCGAAGATGATGTGGTCGAGGAAGCGCAATCCGATGATCTCGGCGGCGTCTCGGAGGCGTTCGGTGATCCGGACGTCCTCGCGGCTTGGTTCCGGGTCTCCGCTGGGGTGGTTATGGCAGACGATGACGGCGCTCGCGGCATCGCGCACGGCCTGCCGGAATACGTCGCGGGGCATGGCCAGTGCAGCGTCGAGGCCGCCGGTGGTTACGCTGACTTCTTTGAGCACCTCGTTCTTGGTGTTAAGAAGCAACGCTTTGAACTCTTCGGTTTCGCATTGCCGGAAACGGGCCATGAGCAGGTTGGCGACATCTTCGGCGGAGCGGATCTTGGGCTTCTGTTCGTCTTTTTCCTGCACGAGACGGATGCCGAGTTCCACGGCAGCCTTGATTTCGATGGCCTTGACCCTGCCGATGCCTTTGACGTTCATGAGTTCTTCGATGGAAGCGCGCGATAGCGTGCGGAGATTTCCGAAATGCCTGATGACCCGTTCGGCGAGCGCAACGGCCCCTTCTTCGCGGGTGCCGGTGCGGAAGAGCACGGCCAGCAGTTCGGCATCGCGGAGGGCGAAGGCTCCCAGTCGCGCCAGCCTTTCGCGCGGCCGCTCCTCTTCGGGCATTTCGCGCACGGCTGTTGAGTAGTATTTCTCGGGCATCATCCAGGGTTCTCAGCTACGGCGACCCGTTCGATGCCAGCCAAATCGCGAACAAAGCGAATGCCGGCGTAGTCGTTGCGTTGAAGCAGGTCCCTTACGTGCTCATATTGCCCCATTCCGATCTCGAACGCAAGCAGGCCGCCCGGCATGAGCCAGTCAGAGGCTTCGGCCACGAGCCTTCGTATGACGGCAAGGCCGTCTTGACCGCCGAGGAGCGCCCCAGGATCTTCGTGCAGACGAATGACCGGATCGAGGCCGGGCCATGCGGATTCCTCGATGTAGGGGGGATTGGAACAGATCGCGTCGAAGGGGCCGTCTCCGGGCCGTAGAGCCGCAAACAGGTCGCCTTGCCGCAGGGCAAGGCGCTGAGTGACGCCGTGCCGCTCCGCGTTGTGTTGGGCGACCGTCAGCGCAGCGGGCTGGATGTCGGTGGCGATTACGGATACGCCGGGGGCGGCATGGGCAATCGAGACGGCGATACAACCGGTGCCGGTACCCAGTTCGAGCACGGCGGCACTCTTGGCGGCGACACGCTCGAGCACGGCTTCAACCACGTGTTCGGTTTCGGGGCGTGGCACCAGGAGGGGCGCCTGGACAAGAAAATCCAGGGAGAAGAATTCCCATTCGCCGATGATGTACGCGAGGGGCTCGTACTGCAGCCTTCGTTCCAGAGACGCCTCGAAACCGGGCGCGCCCGAGAAGGTTTCCTGCAGGCGCGAGAGCAGCACGGCCCGAGAGATTCCGGCGGCATGGGCCATGAGGATTTCAGCGTCGAGCCTGGGGGTATCGGTGACGGCCGCCAGTTGCGTGGCGGCTTGCGAAAGCCTTTCGGCGACGGTGGCCATTATTCCTCGCGGATTCGGGCAGCGCGGTCCGCGGCGATCAATGCGTCAATGATTCCCTGGAGGTCGCCTTCCATGATGGTTTCGAGGCGGTGCAGGGTCAGTTTGATGCGATGGTCGGTGAGGCGGTTCTGGGGAAAGTTGTAGGTGCGAATTCGTTCACTGCGGTCTCCGGAACCCACTTGGCTCTTGCGGTTCGCGGAGCGTTCGGCAGCCTCTTCCTCTTCCTTTTGCGCGAGGAGCCGCGAGCGCAGGACCATGAGGGCCTTGGCCTTGTTCTTGTGCTGCGACTTTTCATCCTGGCAGGTAACTACGAGGCCGGTAGGCTTATAGGTGACGCGGACGGCCGAGTCGGTCGTGTTGACGGATTGCCCCCCCGGCCCCGAGGACCTGTACACGTCTATCTGAAGATCGTTCTCGTCAATAGCGATGTCAACGGCTTGGGCTTCGGGAAGGACGGCAACGGTGACGGCCGAGGTGTGGACGCGGCCCTGGGCTTCCGTTTCGGGCACACGTTGTACGCGGTGGACGCCCCCCTCGAACTTGAGCTGGCTGTAAACGCTTTCGCCGGATATCTTGAAGGAGATTTCCTTGAACCCTCCCATTCCCGTGGCGTGCGAGTTCAAGATTTCAGTTTTCCAGCCTTTAATCTCCGCATAGCGGGTATACATGCGGAACAGGTCCGCGGCGAAAAGGGCGGCCTCCTCTCCCCCAGTTCCGGCGCGGATTTCCATGATGGTGTTTTTCTCATCGTTGGGGTCGCCGGGAATCAGCAGGAACTTCAATTCCTGTTCTCGCTTCTGGAGGACGTCGGCGAGTTCGCGCTTTTCTTCTTCCGCCATTTCCCGCAGTTCGGGATCGGATTCCTCGTAGAGGAGGATTTCGGCTTGCCGCAGGCGGTTTTCTTCGAGTTCGTATTTTTTGAAACACTCAACAAGTGGCGCGATGCGTTTTTGCGCTTTGGCGCATTTCATATACCTGTCGTGGTCGGAAGCAATCTCCGGGGAGGCCATTTGTTGGGACAGGAGGTTATATTCCGCGACGACGTCGCGGAGTTTCTCGGCCATAACCTTTTCCATGCAGGGGACTTAGCTCTTGCGCCCGTATTTCCTATTGAAGCGGTCGACGCGACCTTCGCTATCCACGAACTTCTGTTTGCCCGTGTAAAACGGGTGGCATTGCGAGCAGATTTCAACGTTGATATTGCCTTTGGTCGACCGGGTCTCGAAAGTATTCCCACACGCGCATGTAACCCGTGATTGCTTGTATTCGGGATGGATGCCCTCTTTCACTTCCACTCTCCTGATGGGGTGCACATCTCGCGCCCCTGTCGTAGCGGTCCAAGGTAAAGTAACGCGGTAGTTTAGCATAAGAAAACCGGGGCGTGCAAATTTGTCCTCCCAAACTGTGGGGGCAGGTGTACAATATGGAAAGGAGTACGGGCGGAGGGTCAGGTCATGGCTCGCAAGCTGAGCTCCTTGTTCGAGACGCCGGGGCCGACGGCGCACGCGGCGTACCTGTTGACGTTGGTGGTTGTATGCACGGTCCCGCTTGTGCTGCTTCCTTTGGCAGTAGCTGCCTTGCCGCTGCACCGTCCTGTATTGTGGGCGGTTTATGCGATTCCGGCCGGTCTGGTTTTTATTGCTGGTCTGGTGTACGGGCCTATCCGTCACCGCGTTCGGCGTCTCCTGAACGGTTGCGACGAGACGGCCGTGTTGCGTTCCCCGTGCCTTATTCTCACACGGTTTCTCGAACAACCGGGTGTTGCAGAGATAGCAAGAGACCGGCTGATTCTGGTGCCCCTGTTTGGCCGGCAGATTGAGGTGCCCTTGAGGGAAATCTCACGTGTAAGACCCTCGCACTGGTTCAACGGGGCTGTCTTTCAGTCGTTGACGGGCTTCAGGATCGAATGCTCTGAAAATCGCCGGAAGCCATTCAGTTTTGCCGTGCCGGACGGCGAAACGTGGCAGGCGCTTTTGCCTCATGTGACCCCGTAGACCGTGCCTTGCCGATTCGGCTTTTGCTGAATTACCCATCCCATGTCCGGAATTGGTAGGATATTTCTTCCAAACACCGTCAAGGAGATTTGGCCGCCATGGAATACATTGGATTCGGGTCGACGGGCATCCGTGTATCGCCGGTTTGTCTGGGTACGATGACCTTTGGCAAGGAAGCCGATGAAACGGCATCGCTCGAGCTCATGGACCGGGCTTTCGAGCTTGGGGTCAACTTTTTCGATACGGCCAACATCTACAACAAGGGGGTGACGGAACAGATTGTGGGGAGATGGCTCAAATCGCACCGAAGTGCGGTTGTTCTGGCTTCGAAGGCCCATTTTGCGACCGGCGAGGGTCCCAATGACCGCGGCAGCTCGCGGCGGCACCTGCTTATGGAGATTGACAAGATTCTCTCACGGCTTCAGACGGACTGGCTCGACATCCTGTATTTGCACCATTGGGATCCCCGGACGCCCATTGAAGAAACCCTTTCGGCGCTGACGGCGCTTGTTGACGCGGGGAAAGTTCATTACTGCGGCGTCTCGAACTTTTCCGCCTGGCAGGTCATGAAAGCGGTCGGGGTATCACAGCGGAAGGGCTTTGCCCCGATCGCCTGTGTTCAGCCCATGTACAATCTGGTGAAGCGCCAGGCCGAGGTCGAGATATTGCCCATGGCGCTCTCGGAAGGCCTGGCGGTATGTCCTTACAACCCTTTGGCGGCCGGGCTGCTGACCGGCAAGTACCGCCGGGGCGAAAAGGGCCGTCTCGATGAAAACCCGATGTACAAGGTCCGTTATGGCAACCCGGTCTACGCGGAGATTGCCGACCGGTTTGTGGCGTATGCGCGCGAGATGGGCCACTCCCCGGCCGCCTTGGCTGTTGCGTGGGTGATGGCCCATCCCGCGGTCACCTCGGTGATCATCGGGGCCCGGAACGCGGCTCAACTGCAGGACACGCTGGGGTGCCTCGACATCACCCTCTCCCCTGCGGCATGGTCTGAGATCTCGGGTTTATCTTCCGAACCGCCGCTGGCAACGGACAGGAGCGAGGAGCGCCAAGCCGGAAAGGGCATGAAGTGATCATCTGTATGGCGCCTTGCCATGAAGTTCGAGATGCATCTCGTCAAACGCCGGTGGATAGGTAAGGAGCAGGCATGGGGGAATTCAGAGACGTCGTCAAAAACATCATAGGGAACACGGAAACGGTTGTTCTGGGCAAAACCCACGTAGTGAAAACGGCGCTGGCCGCCGTGCTTGCGGGCGGGCATATTTTGCTCGAGGATGTTCCCGGCGTGGCGAAGACGGTTTTGGTACGCAGTCTGGCGGTGTCGAGCGGCTGCTCATTCCGGCGCATTCAATGCACGCCAGACCTGCTGCCATCGGATGTTACGGGGGTTTCGATATTCAATCAGAAGACCCGTGAATTCGAGTTTCGGCCCGGGCCCATTTTCGCACAGATGATCGTTGCTGACGAAATCAACCGAGCCACGCCCCGCACGCAATCGGCTTTGCTCGAGGCAATGGCCGAGGGCCAAGTTTCGATAGACGGGCAGACGCACAGGATGGAGCAGCCTTTCATCGTGTTCGCGACACAGAATCCGGTGGAACACGAGGGGACTTTCCCGTTGCCGGAGGCTCAGCTCGACCGTTTCATGCTCAAGCTCTCGATGGGATATCCGAGCATCGTCGTGGAGGCGCAGATGCTCGAGAAGACGCGCGTGAAACATCCTCTGGAAGACCTCGGGCCGGTGGCTGATCCCACCACGCTCACGCGGATGCAAATGGGAGTGCGTGAGGTATTCATACACGACCAGGTCCGCGATTATCTGTTGCGTCTTGTTGCCGCGACGCGGCAATCGTCGCACCTCAACCTTGGGGCGAGCCCTCGCGCGTCCATGGCGCTTTTTCGCTGCGCACAGGCGTTTGCGGCGATTGAAGGCCGCGGATATGTGATTCCGGACGACATTAAGGCCCTTGCGCATCCGGTCATCGAGCACCGCCTGATACTCAACCCCGAAAGCCGGCTGCGGCGCGTCACCCCGTACAGCGTGCTTCATGACATTCTGGAGCAGGTGTCCGTGCCGGCTGGGCGGGCGAGTTGGAAACAATGAGCGAAAAGGTCCATAATGGTTACGAAGTGAGAATGCGACATTGGATACTATATGTTGTATACTAACGGTATCAAGGAACAATGGCAGGGACAACAAAGTGGACTTCGCCAGTGAGCAATGAGACTTTTTGCGCGAAATAAAGAGGCCCCTCAGGAACTCGAAGAAGGGGGCGAGTTTTCCGAGGAGGCGCAACAATCCTCGACTCTTCCGCTGAGCCATGTGGGACCGTATGAGATCATCGCACCAATCGGCAGTGGCGGTATGGGCACCGTATACAAGGCCATTGATCGGAAACGGGACCAAACCGTAGCGATAAAGGTGCTGGACCGCCGGTACGATCTGGATAAGAGGCGCCGCAGGCAGGACTTTCTTGGCCGGGAGGTGCTTATAGCGGCCTCGCTCGAGCATCCGTGCATCGTCCGCATGCACAAGGAAATCGTTGAACAGGAGGACGCGAGCGGGAACATCCGGCGGTGCCTGGTCATGGAGTACATCGACGGGCACAATCTCCGGAAGCATATTCGCGAACGCGACCTGAGCGTTTCTCAGATGATAGACCTTACGATACGCTTGTGCCACGGTCTCGATTTCCTGCATCAAAAGGGCATTGTCCATCGTGACATCAAGCCGGAGAACTTCCTGTTCTCGCGTGACATGAAAAACGTCAAGATAGTGGATTTTGGCTTGTCGAAATCGAATGCGAGCTGGAAGACGCGCTGGATGCGGGAAGGCGGGGGCACGCGCCGGTACATGTCGCCGGAGCAGCTGTCGAAGAAGAAGCTTGATGCGCGTTCCGACATATTCTCTCTTGGCATTACGCTATACGAGCTCTTTGCGGGGAGACACCCTTGCGACGGCCAGGATTCACGCGAGATCATGCGCCAGATTCGCAGCAGCAGATACAAGTTTGAGCCGCCTTCCAAGTACAACCGCGCGATTCCGCGGCAGTTGGACCAGATCATCTTGAAGGCGTTGCGACGACGCCCGGAACGGCGTTATCAATCGGTTACAGAGATTCTGATGGATCTTTCGCGGGTTTCCGCTTCGCGCATCTGATCGTGCATATCTCCGGCAGAGACTCCGCTCCGTTCTAAGGGGCTTGTAGCGTGAAAGGGACAGCAAATCGACATGGCCTCAAGAAAACGAAGAGACGATATTAGCCTTACGAAAATCATTCTTGGCATCTGTTTGGTGTGTGTCATCGTTTTCGGAGTGTATCGTGTTGCACGCTGGTTCAAAGAGGATTACGTCGGAGGGGCGCTGGAGGCCGCGGCGCCTTCGGAACTTCTGCGAGCGGAAGAAGCGCTGCGTTCGGGTAATCTCGAGGAGGCGCGGGCAAAGCTGCTTCCCATCGTTGAGGGCGTACAGAACATGGTGGTTACTCCGCAGGCCTTGCTGCTGCTTGCCCGCGTGGAGGAGCAGGCCGGCAACGTCGACCAGAGCCTGGCTTATTTGAAGCAGGCCGCAACAGGATTCGCGGACAGCCCCTTCCATTTGCAGGCCGAGCTGGCGTACGCGCGGGCTTTGGAACGGAAAGGGGATGTCGAAGCCGCTCTGGCTCTCTATACGTCTCACGAGCAGACTGCGGCGCCCGAGATGCGTGCCCCGTCGCTTTGCGGACTGGCGCGCGCGGCTGAACGAGCAGGAGATGTCGAGAAAGCGCGCACGCTCTATCGGCAGGCCACGCGGGACGCTACATGGAACAGTCCGGATTGGGATGAAGCCGCCGACGGCTTGGGCAGATTGAACTCGGAACTGATCTTTTCGAACAAGCCCACCCCGGAAAGCAAGGTTTACGTAGTTGAACGCGGCGATAACCTGATTAACATCGGGATGAAATTGAACACGACGCAGGGGCTGTTGACGCGGGCAAACGGTCTCTCGAAGGAAACAACGCTGAATGTCGGCGATCGGCTCAAATATACGCCGAAGGATTTTCGTATTATCATCGAGCGGTCCACGTGCAGGCTCTTCCTGCTCGACAGCGACGGTCTTTTCAAGCGGTACATGGTGGGACTCGGAACCCCCGGGCATGAGACCACCCTGGGGGAGTTTCGCATTGGCAACAAGCAGGTTGACCCGACGTGGTTCAGACCGAACGTGGGCCCGATTCCGCCGGAGGATCCCAGGAACGAACTGGGCTCGCGCTGGATGCCTCTGGTTCCGGAACGCGAACAGCTTCCGACCGATCTGGGCATCCACGGCACGATCGCTCCGGAGACCATCGGGAAATACAGCTCAAGCGGATGTGCCCGGATGCTGAATGCCGATGCCGAGGAGCTGTACGATCTTGTGGTGCGTTCTACGCCGGTCGAGATTGTGGAAACGGTGGACCCGCGCGAATCGGGTTTGTAGGCCGAGAGCGCCGTTCCCGCGTGCAATGGTCTCGCGTGGAGGCGCGGGCGTGTTGACTTTGGATGCCGGGAGTCCCAATACTAGGCGAATGAAGACGGAAATCCTCTCCAAGTAAGCACTTAGAATCGGGGGCTTGGACTTTGGGGGAAACATTGAGCGGAGAATACATGACGGCGCTGTGGGATGAAATAGAGGAGATAAGCGCCTCGAGAGCCGAGCCAGGCGGGTTTGTGCCCGTTGAGGACCCCAGTCTTTTTCTGGCTCTTGGCGCAGAGGCTGCCGAATTTGCCGCCTCTTGTATCGGTGCGGACGCGGTCATCCTGGTAGATGCGGAGACAGCAGGGGCTCTTCCTCAACTTGCCGCTCTGACCGAGAGTGCGGCATTTGCCGCATGCGCGGGCGCGCCGCCCGATATGTGGGAACACGCCGAGCGTGTTGTGTCCATGACGTCTCGGACAGCGTCATCAGACAACCGGTTTCTGGTGATTGTTTCGGGGACGGTGAGCTTTGCCTCGGTTGGGGTCATCGTTAGAAACGCGGGGGCGCTGGCGTTTCGCGGGGGGTGGACATGCGATCGGAAGAGCGTTGACATCGTGCTGGGGGAAATGGCCGGGATGTTCGAGCGCGCTGAGCACGATCGGGGGAAGCTCTGTCCGCCTTCCCGGTCGTCGGATCTTTCGCTGAAGCTCGCCACCCACCTCATGGCCACTATGGTGGCTCAATTCGCGGCCCAGCAACAAGACATCGCGATGGATCGGCACGATCTGTTTTCGGTGTTAGAGATCTTGAAAGCCATCTCCTCAAAGCGGCGCGCCCATGATGTTCTTTATGTCTTCGTGGAACAGATTTCGCGTGTTATCGAGACTGACCGGTGTTCCATCGTGCAGGTGTGGGGCGGCGAGCGGAAAGGCCGTGTGCAAGCCTCGCACGAAGACGAGTCCGTTTCCGACCTCGTCATAGACCTTGACAAGTATCCCGAGCTGCTTCAGGCCATGGAGACGCGCCAGAAGGTCATCATCAACGATGTAACGCGGCACCATCTCACCCGGCCCTATGCCAGGCAGCTTTCCGCGGCGGGTATTCGGGTTCTCATGGTGATCCCTATCGTATTGTTTGACCCGAATGTGGGGTCGTTATTCTTGCGCGTAACGCGCCGCCGCCGCTCCTTCACCCTTCGCGAGATCGGATTTTGCGAGATTGTGGCGGAGGCGGCGGGCCACGCTCTGGAACGCGCTCAATTGTTCGAGCGTATCCAGCGGGCAAATGAACGCCTCGAACGTTTGGCGGTCACGGACGCCCTCACCGGCTTGTACAATCGCCGCCATTTTCACCAGCGTCTTCAAGACGAGTACCAGCGGAGCAAACGCTATGACTTGCCCTTGGCATGCCTGATGTTCGACATCGATGATTTCAAGAAGATCAACGATACCTACGGGCATCTACAGGGAGATACTGTGTTGCGCGAGATCGCGGTCCGGACCAATGGCGTCATTCGCAAGACCGATATCTGCGCCCGTTATGGCGGCGAGGAATTCGTCGTCATCATGCCTCAGACAAGGCTTGCGGGCGCCCGCTCGCAGGCCCAACGTCTCTTGGAAGTGTTGCGTTCCAGCAAGTATCCAGGAATGCCCGCGAAAGCCCGCGTTACGGTAAGCGTGGGGGTCGCTGTACTTGATCTTGAGAAGATGGACAATTGCGATGCCTTGGTTGCTCAAGCGGATGTGGCGCTTTATGAAGCAAAACGGTTGGGGAAGAACCGGGTGGTGGTGGCGGAGACCTCAGGAGACACAACGTGAGAAATGCTGCCCTCTTGCTGACGCTGGTTTTGGTCGTGGGATGCCAGACCTTTTTGCCGGCTTTCACGCGCATGAGACCCAAATACGAGGAGTTGCCTGTCGACACATTGAAGGAGAGCGCTCTTGAGATAGAGCGGGCCGTCCAGGATGGAAACGTTCCGCAACTCGCGGACAAACCGAACCTCATCCTTGTCGCCGAGCCCATTCAGCAGGCTATCAGCACGCGGGTTTCCCGTGTGGAACTTGTCAACGAGCTCCTGGACAAAGGTTTCGCGTGGGAGCGCCGGAACGGACACCTCTATATCATCCGGAACCGCGAATACAAGCAGGCTACCACGCGGCGCGAACGGGACCGCAACGCCCTTATCGTAACGGGGGAATGGGATGATCGGTGGATGCTCTACGAGCAACTGTGCAAGGTAAACAAGTTTCCGCCCAAGACCCTTACGGCCGTCCAGCGCATATTCCATGAAGCGCGCCTGGAAGTCATGAAAACGGGGCAGCTGTACGAGAGTCTGGACGGCGAGGCCGTCGCGAAGCAATAGCCCCTGCGGAGAGATGTCCTATGACGTGTGTCTTCTTGTTTCTTGCGGCCGCGACAGCTTGTGAGCCGCCATGCCCCATGGGCTTGTGCGCTCATCGCGGCGGCGTGAAGCATTGCCCTGAGAACACGGTTGCAGGAAGGCGGCGGACCAGATATGGCTCGGCCGTGGTGCCCTGTGAAGAGCAGTGAAAACTTGATACGGGATGAGTCAAGTGCTGATTGTCTTGCCCTGCTCCCGGTTTATGTGCCAACCGGGGTGAGAGTGTTTGCCCGAGTCGCGGCAAAACCGTTCAAATGCCTTGCAGGGCAGCGTTGGGTGTGTTACAATCGGCCCGCAAAGGTGGGATGCAGAGTGAACACGTATCGCAACATCATCATTCTCAGTGCGCTGGTCGTGCTGACAGGCGTCGTGGGGTGTGCGCGGGCCGCGCGCGATACCACGGGCTTCGCCATGAACGACTCGGAAGTTATCAACGCGTCTTTCGAAGAAACGTGGCAATCCACGAAAGCCGTGCTTCGCGAGATGGATCTCGAGATCTACACACGCGACAAGCGTGGCCGGTTCGTCGCTTTCACCGGCATGACACGGCGCAGAGTATTTGTGCCGCACCGGGTGAAGTACACGATTATCCTCGAGAAAGAATCCGCCGAGACCACGAAAGTCATGATCGAGTCGATGAGACAGGTCTACGGTGTGACGCTCCTGACTTATCCGGACTGGCACGATCGCAAGACCGACGACAACAGCGTCGCACTCGAAATCCTCGACCGCCTCAAAACGCGGACATCCTCCTAGCCCAGCAGCATCACCCACGCGCGAACGGTCACGCTGTCTCCAATTCCCCAATCTCAGATAGTCCGCTTCTGGAATTGGCGGCGAAGCGCAGCGTTTGGCCCTGTGACAGGCAGGCCCTCTTTCGTCCAGCACAAGGCCGGACGATAGCCGCAACGCCTGTCTTCATCATCACTGGAGAAGCCGAAGGCTCGTGCCCACCTGTCCCCGTTCGCCCGCAGCCGGCGCGGACAAGAACGGGGACGCCGAGTTGAACACCATTCAGGCGGCCACTGGGCGCGTATCGCTTTGCGGCCTCAGGGCCTCCAATTCGGAACCAAAGCTCCCTCGTGGACGTACCGGCACGTTTTCACTATTATTGGCGAAAAGGAGGCTCTGCAAGGAAAGGAACAGCCATGAGATTCTCGGTAATTGTCGGCGCAACCATGGTTTTTCAGATGACATTCGCAGCGGCGGGCGCGGGGGCGCTTGAGGACGCCCGGGCGCGATGGTCCAACGCGGAGATGATGCAGCGCATTGATGCGGGCATCGAGCGCCATCGAAAAGGTGACATGGCGGTTCAGGTGCTCGACAAAGAGGGCCGGCCGGTTTCGGGAGCCGAGGTCACGGCCGTCCAGAAGACGCACGCATTCCTATTCGGGGCCAATCTCTTTGTACTGGGCCAACTCGCGACTCCCGAGCTGAATGCCAAGTATGAGCGCGCATTTACAGGCATATTCAACTTCGCCTCGATACCCTTTTACTGGAAGGATTTGGAGCCGGAACCGGGTGTGCCGCGATTCGCCGAGAGCGCGCCCTACATTTGGCGCCGTCCGCCGCCGGATATCCTGGTTGCATGGTGCAAAGCACAGGAAATCACCGCCAAAGGCCATCCACTCCTCTGGCACTCGATCAACCCGGATTGGATGCCAAAGGAGCCGGAGGCATTGCACGCCGCGTACATAACGCGGTTCGAGGAGATAGCCCGCCGCTATGGAAACGACGTCGCCATCTGGGATGTTGTAAACGAATCGCTGGTGAGCGATTCAAAATACCCGCTTTACACGCCGGACCAGACGTATGTGCCGTGGGCGTTCGAACAGGCCCACCGCGTCTTCCCGGAATCCAGCCTATTGATGATCAACGAAGTGATGACGGTTAGCCACAGAGTAATCGGGGAGAACCGCTACTACAGGCAAATCGAGGCTCTGTTGAAGCAAGGGTGCGGCATCGAGGGGATTGGGTTCCAGTTTCACTTCTTCACGAGAGACGTGCTGGATAAAGAATTTCTGAGTAATCCCGGCATGGGGCCTGAAAGCCTTTTCGACGTTTACGAAGCGTTCGGGAAGTTTGGTCTGCCGCTATACATCACGGAGATAACTATCCCGGGAAGCGGTCCGGACGGCCCGGCGATACAGGCAGAGACCGTAGCCAACCTGTACCGCCTCTGGTTCAGCGTCGAGAAAATGGCCGGCATCACCTGGTGGAACCTCGCCGACAATACCGCATACGGAAACGAGAATTCGGCGCTGGGCGGGCTGGCCGATGAAAATCTGGACCCCAAGCCCGCTTATCAGGCACTCGACAGACTGATAAACCATGAATGGAAGACGCGCTTCAACGGCGTGACCGATGCAGGGGGACGGTGCGCGTTTCGAGGGTTCGCGGGCAATTACGAGATCAGCGTTGCGGTTCCCGGCGGCGAGGTCCGGCACCTTGCACAATCGCTGGAGGCCGGCAAGAAGAACGAGTGCGCTTCTATTGCGAAGCAATGACTCTTGGCTGGAGTATCGCCTCCCCGCCCGGACATTCCGCGGATGCACTACCTTGCCTCTACCTGAAGCGCCGGACGCGATGGACGCTGAGCACCGCGCGCTGTTGGAACAAAGCGGGCGCATGCTTGTGTTCAGCGACTCCGCACCCTTGCATCCGGCAATCTGCTGTTCGGATTCAGCGGGCCTTCAATACCTGCCGGCGGACGAGACCGAGCAGGCCTAGACAGAACAGACCTACTGTAGCAGGCTCGGGCACAATGTAGCAGTCTCCGAAATAGCCCCAGACGATGCCATCGTAAATGGTGACATCCTGGTAAAAAACAGAGTTGCTGTTCGGATCGGGATACATGTCTCCAAACGAGGCTAGGAACATGTAGAATTCGACTCCGCCCATCCAGGGTTTCGTCTCCTCATGACGGTCATAGGGACCGTCGCTCCAGGTCATGTCGTGGTTCGGATCAAGGCTGTAACCGGAAGGCGTCCACGGCCCGTATCCTGGGGCGTAATACGCCGGACTCTGATCATGGGAACCATCAACAGTGAAGTCGTAAGGGGAAACAACGGAACCTCCGAATTCGTCATACAATTGGACCCAATCGAGCCCGAGGTCCTCCTCCCCTTCGCCGTAATCGTAATAAGCGACGATTTCGGCTCCGTGGTAGCAGTACTGCCCCGAATGCTCGTCGACCGCTTGGTACCAATCGATGAGCATTGTCCCGGTGAGGCTGGAATCGGCTACACTGTATTGGTAAATCAGCGTGTAGTCTTCGTTTGAGGTGTTGACCCCGTATTGCCCGTACAGGGCGGCGAGCAAGTCGTTCGTGTAGTCGTTCTCCCGAGGAAGGTATTCCAGAGGATTCAGCCACGTGCCGCCCGGGGTGATACCCAAACACGGTTCATACGGGTCATAGTTGCCCGAATTGTAGGTGAGATTGAAACTCGTGCCGGTGTCAATGGTAACCGTGTCAGCGAAGCTCTCGCAGCACAGCGACAGGATCCCAACGGCAATCATCAGCAAGGTCTTTCTTGGGTATCGCATCATTCTTTCTCCCCGTATAGGGACAATCAAGTCCCTCTCGACATTCTCCCTTTCTGTCGCACGAAGGATACCTTTGCACCCCTGATTTCACCTCCTCTTCATGTTCAAGACGGCAAAAAGCCCGTCGACTGCGCCTGCTTGTTTTCCTGTCTTATTAGATATTCGCATAATTCGCGCCAACTTCCGCAAGCCTTCTCCTGCTCTGAGCCCCGAGGAAGCTCAGACAGGAGAGGACCACGTAAGCGAATTACATATAATAAATTACGCGTTGGCCGTCATACGACGAAACATCGTGGAACACTCTTGGCAGCGGTGGCCGGAACGACCATATCGGTCAACTCAAGATTATCAAGATTGTGTAGTAGCCACGAAAGAATGATATTTGTCACTATGGGAGGATTCTCTTGGGTTCAACGTGTTACTATGTGCCCCAGCCACGACGAATCAGCGCAGCATACAGGTATACCGTCGGGGCAGCGCAGATTCCGCATAATCCATGAAAACCTTAGAATAGGACTGCTTTTGTCGGTTTTTCGCAGCTCATGGTATAATCGGAATGTATGGCTGAATAGAAAGGATGGAGATGATTTCGGTTGTCCAAATACGATGTCCACACTGCGGGGCGAAAGGACGGATGGTTTTGCCTCCCACAGGGATTATCCTGATAGGCCCGTGCCCGCAATGTAAGGAAATGGTTGCCATCTTCTGTGGCCAAGCCCTGCCTCTCGATACCGAAATCATCACGCACGGTTCAAGCAAAGACAAAGAGATGCACCTGATGTCCGTGCTTACTGATTTTATCGAGCATGAGATTGGCGAAATGGTCCACAAATCCTTCATGGCAGAGGAAACCGCCGACAAGTCCCTCGATACCCCGAAGCCTGATACGGACTACGACCCCAAAGCCGAGTGGACCGTGGAAGACATTCCAGAGACTCAGAATATGGCGATCTCCGAGGCAGAGTTTTCGGATTTCCTGGAAAAGGAACTGAAGCTTATAGATAACCCGAACTATTTCCGTGCCATTTTCGGCTAGTACCACACGATTTCGCGGGCGCGCGGATCAAAGCGCTCAAAGACGTGGCGGGCCCGGATTTGCGGTGTCTAGAGAAGATCCCGCGAAAAACATATCCCCTGGGACATCAAACCGCGCCACAGATGAACGGTTCACGCCCAGTGCAGACAACCTCTCAATTCACTAGCACCGTCCTTCTCACGCCGGATATCGATGTGGTTGCGAAGAAGAAGTATTTGACATTGCCCGACCCTTTTTGTTAACCTCGTATTTTGGTCAAGGGATGTGTACGAGTTTGACAATCGAGACGACGCGGGGTGGAGCAGTCTGGTAGCTCGTTGGGCTCATAACCCAAAGGTCGTGGGTTCGAATCCCACCCCCGCTACCAATTGGAATC
>DAOLNV010000076.1 GCA_035416745.1 Candidatus Hydrogenedentota bacterium
TCTTCCCGGTCCAGCCCCGAATAGAGCACCACGTATTGAGGCCTGCTGCCATATACCACCAGGACCCCGATGATGGCGACAGTCGCTGCAAGCGATAGTGCGATGTTGATGCGGGCGCTCAGCGAAAGCCGGCGCCATGTGCGCTGAACTCCGGTCAAGAGCTGGCGTAAAAAATCCAACACGGTCTGTCCCTCACCTTTCCAACACTATGGCGGACTCGCGACCCGTCCGCGCAGTGCCGCACGGACGAATTTCCTGCTATGCCCCGTTCTCCCCTTGCGCCATCTTCTCGGAAAAGAGGTTCCGCGTCCTCGGAGGACCCTCCCCGCACAATGGAGGTCCCCGGACGCCTTTCATGCCGGGCGTCAACCGTCGCGTCCGCACCCTGACACAAGCGGTTGATTGGGATTCAAATGTCACCTTCGCGCTTGTCTCGACAAGCCCCCTTGGGCATGCCTGCTGCCTTCATCTTCGACCAAGACCTTGTGGCCTTGCCGCGGCCGGCCCTCTGCACGAGCCGCACGGCCGTCCACAAGGCGTCGCGAGATAACGGAGACCGCTCACTCGCAATACCCTCAACATCCCGTCAACAAACGCGATGCCTTCCTCCCTCGCTGCACATGAAGGAGGAACGCGCCGCTAAATCTGCGTCCGCATAATCTCTTCGTACGCGGCCACAATCTTGTTACGAACGGTCATCAATGTCTGGAAAGCCACATCCGCCTTTTCCACGGCAATCATCGCGTCGGTGACGTCTTTGATCTCGCCGGCAACCACCTGTTTGATGGTCATATCCGCTTCGTTTTGAAGCCGTTGCACTTCACCGACCGCGTCCGCCAAGACGTCCTTGAACGAACTGGCCGCCGTTGTGTCCGCCGCGGCACGCGACGTGCGGAGTTCGGGCAGAACTCCCTCCACCCGTCTTGGGGCAAGTCCCTCAATTCTCATGCTTTCGTCAGCCATCTCTTACCCCGTTATCCTGTTTTCCGGCGCGAGCACGTATTCCGGGTTCGCATTGTAGCACACCTGCGTCACGCCTGCAGGATCTCCAGAGCCTTCTGCCGCATTCGTTTATCCGACACCACCACCGCGACGTTCGCGTCATACGCCCGTTGTGCCGCCACAAGATTCACCATCTCCACCGACACGTCGACATTGGGGTAATTCACGTAGCCATTGGCGTCAGCGTCCGGATGACCCGGCTCGTAGACCTGGCGCAAAGGCGAATAGTCTGTCTTGATCGATTTCACATTAACCCCGAACTTGTCGGGATTGATGGCGGGCTGGAGTTGTTCTCCCCGAACGATGGCCAATTGGCGTCGAAACGCGCCGCCCCGAGCCGTACGGGTTGTCAGGGCATTGGCAATGTTATTCGCAATGACGTTCATCCGGGTCCGCTGGGTCTTCAGCCCGCTTACCGCGATATCCGTCGCTGAAATGCCATCCAACATGGCGCCGTAAGCCATCACGCACAATCCTCAGCGAAGCGTTGTCAACATGTTCTTGACTTGTTGATAGTACTTGACAAGGAGACTACCATATGTTGTGTAGTCGCTTGTATTGCTACTAAGCCTTGCCATCTCCTCCTCCAAGTCAACTTTATTGTAGTCATTTTTTGAGGAAACCGCAAGATTATCGAATTTTGCTAAATACCGCACGCTGTCGAGGTGCCGGTCCTGGGTCTTGCGAAGAGAGACGCGGTCCCGGCCCTCGAGGGCGGCTTTCAGGGTTCCCTGGAAGTCCATGCGCACGGCATTGTAGTTGGGCGTGTCGGCGTTCGCGATGTTGTTCGCGATGATGCGGTGGTTTGTGGCCGCCACACGCATCGCGTTGTGCAGCAATTCGGCCGCCTCGACACCCGCAAACGGCTCCAAGAATTCCCTCCTTTCTTCCAGAGCTTCTCCGTCGTCAGGAGGGAAAGCAAACCTCATGCCATACGCCGCAAAACCCATAAATTATGAATTTACAGTTAGTTACCACAGAACATGGACTCCGGAGGGAATGCCGTCAGGGGAAGGAAATCCCCTTGGGATGGAGGATTCTGCCTACCTGTACAGCTTGGCTGTTCGAGTTCCGTTCAGGATGCGCCGTAGTCCTGGGGCGGGAGCACGCGCCCCTGCGTGGAGACGGTGACGGCGGCTATATTCCATCCTCCGCCCCGCCCCCGGCGTATTCCTTCAGTTTATTTCGCAAGGTACGCACGCTGATGCCCAGGACTTCCGCGGCACGCGTGCGGTTGTTGCCGCACCGTTCGAGGGTTCGCAGGATCAGCGTTTTCTCCATGTCGGAGACAGTGGTGCCCACCGGCACACTCACGTTGTTCCCGTCGGATTTCGCAATTGCCGCGGCGAGCCCCAGCGAGAAATGCTCGGGACCCAGCAGCTTCTCCGTGGACAGTACGACGGCGCGCTCCACGGCGTTTTGCAGTTCGCGCACGTTGCCGGGCCAATCGTACTCAAGAAACATGCGGCGGGTTTCCGGCGCAAAACCGTCTATCTGCCGGGCATTTTCGTGAGCAAACCGTTTCAGGAACGAATCCATCAGAGCGGGGATATCCTCGCGCCGTTCCCGCAAGGGCGGCAGATAGACAGGAATCACGTTGAGCCGGAAAAACAGGTCTTCGCGGAGGCGTCCGTCAGCCAGTGCCAGTTCGAGGTTCCGGTTTGTCGTGCACACTATCCGGGTGTCTACCTGGATCGGTTTGTTGCCTCCAACACGTTCGAATTCGCGCTCCTGAAGGGCGCGGAGAAGTTTGGGCTGCAATTCGGTGCTGATCTCGCTGATTTCGTCGAGCAGCAGCGTGCCGGTATGGGCGAGCTCAAATCGCCCGAGCTTCCGGTCGTGTGCGCCGGTAAACGCGCCCTTTTCGTGACCAAACAGCTCGCTTTCGAGCAAGCCCGCGGACAAGGCAGCGCAGTTGACTTTGATGAACGGCATTTCGCGCCGGCAGCTCCGGAAATGCAGCGCGCGGGCCACCAGCTCTTTGCCGGTCCCGCTTTCGCCCCGGATGAGCACCGTTGCCCGGCTGTCGGCCACGCGCCGGATGATCTCGTACACGCTGGCCATGGCGGGGCTCTCCCCCACCATCGATTCGAAATCGTAGCGCTGGTTCAATTCGGCACGGAGATAGCGGTTCTCCTGGGCCAGACGCTCGCGTTCGAGCAGCCGCGACACGGCCAGTTCGAGTTCGTCCGGCGTGAACGGCTTCATCACATAGTCGGCCGCCCCCTTTTTCAGAGCGGCGACCGCGGTCTCGACCGTACCGTAAGCCGTCATGATGATGCAGTGCGTGCCTGGACTCTCGCTACGCACCTGTTCGAGGACCTGGATGCCGTCCATAGGCTCCATGCGAAGGTCGGTGATGAGAACGTCATAGGACTTGCTCCGCATAAGCTCGATGCCAGACGGACCGCTTGTGCAGACATCCACATCGTGACCGGCGCGCGTGAGCGTCTCCTGAACGTAGTCGCCCATGATCGGTTCGTCGTCAATCACCAGAATCTGCGAACGTGCCATGCATTACGCTCCTGAAAGGCCCGAAGGCAAAGCCCGGACCTCCTCGTGCCTTCCGTTCGTTGGCGGGGGTCACGGCTTTCCAACGCTTGTCAGGCGCACGTGAAACCGGGACCCTTCGCCTTCGACGCTGTCGGCCCACAGCTTCCCGCCATGCGCCTCGACAATTTTCGCCGCGACGGCCAATCCCAATCCCGTACCTTTCTCGCGGGTGGTATAGAAAGGCGAGAACACCTTTTCAATAAGTTCGGGCGCGATACCCCGGCCGGTATCGCTGATGGTCAGCACGGCGCATCCCCCTTGCACCGAACAGCTGACCGACACTTCGCCTTCACCGTCGATGCTTTGCACGGCGTTCTGCAGGATGTTCAGCAGTACCTGGCGCAGTTTCAGGCGATCGGCGAGCACATAGTGCCCTTCTCCCACGCTCTGGCGCAGCCGTACGCCTTTGGGGACGTCGCCCAAATACCGAACGACGGCCTCGACCGTCTCGGCGCAATTCACCGGCTCGAGCTGGAGTTGCACGGGCCGCGTATACTCGAGGAGATCGGACACCACCAATTCGAGTTGATTTGCTCCCTCGAGAACTTTCGAGACCAGGCGCGCGCGGGAATCTTCGGCATCCACGTCGCGCGCCAGGAGCGCGGCGTAGCCCTTCAACCCTCCCAACGGATTCCTGATCTCGTGGGCAACAGTCGCAGCCATCTCGCCCAGGGCCGCCAGCCGGTCTTTCTGGCGGACCCGCTGGCGAAGCGCTTCAACCTCGGTGAGATCTTCAAATACCTTCACGGTGCCGATACGCTTGTTATTGCGATCCGAGATGGGGGCATCCCGTTCGCTCACGGGAAACGTGCGGCCGTCCCTGGCGCGGAACTCCATCGGATGGCGCCCCCCGGGAGGCGCGGCGAATTCCCGGCGGAACACATCTTGAAAACGCCGGCCCACGACGTCTTCCGCCGCATATCCGAGGGCCTCGCACGCCGCCCGGTTGAACCGCGTGATGCGATCATCCGTATCAACAGCGATGACGCCATCGGACATACTTTCGAGAATGTAGTTCAGATAGTCGTTGGCAACCGCGAGTTCGCGGTTCTTTTCCTCGAGCGCCTTATCCAATTGTTCGATGCGCGTCTGCAGCGCGCGGTACCATTCGCCCATAACGGCGGTGGTGCGGGTGAACTCCGCGAAGGCGCTCTCGAGCGTCTTCATATCTGCATCGCGTTGATTGCTCATGCTTTCCTGTCGATGAACCCTCCGTCTCCCGGGTCGCCCGCGCGGAGATTGCGCAACATTCGCTTTCCCCGTTGCACCGTTCCCCACTGTTCGCGGGCCTCTTGCGCGAGTTGAGCAATGTGCGCCGCATCCTTGGTCTTTGTACGCGCGATTTCGTCCGCCATCTTGCGTACGGAGGCCGCTGCCTCGTGCATTTGCTCGCGCACGGCGGGTTTGATGTCCGGCGATTGGTCCCATTCGCGTTTCAGGAGTTGGAATTCTTGTTCAAGGGCGTTCAGTTCGCGCGAAAACCCTTCCTGGAGCTGCCGGGCCTGTTCCCACTCAGAAGCATCACTCTCCTTCGGCAACGTGGCGCCGGCCGCGGCCATCCGCTTGAACAGCTCGATCTGCCGATTGAAACAGTCTTCCAACCGTGCGGAGATGGAATGCTCCCCCATTTGCCTATCCTTCCGTCTCTGCCGCAGGCTTTTGTTCACCCTTCAGACGGCCTTGGAAGTCCATATTATCGAGCTCCAGTTTAGCTTCGGGAGCCCAAGATGATGTCGACGCCGCCACGGACTGTAACAGAAGCCGGCTTTCTTCCGTCTTGCCCAGCGCGTACAGGGCATTGGCCAGTTGCAGCCTGGCCCAGTACACGTTCTGCGTTTCCTGGCCCTTAGCCTCGACTGCTTTTTCATATGCCGCGGCCGCCGTAGCGTAGTCTTCGTGATGGATGGCGTAGTCGCCGCAGGCGATGGCAATCTCGCGGAACGCCTCCGCCGATGCCGGTTCCACCTTCAAGGACAACTCTTCCACGAGCGTCAGCGCCTTGGCGGGCTGATCGAGTGCCAGACAGGTTTCGAGCAGCCGCCGGGTCTGGGGGACCGTCCGCTGCTCTGCGTAGTCAGCATGTGCCTGCTCCATCAGTTCGAGGGCGCGGCGCGAGTCAGAGCGCAACATGGCATGCCCGTACTCCAGGAGGAAATTGTATGCCGTTGGCGCCGTGAGGCTACGGATATCCAACCGTTGGGAGACCTCGTTGCCCTCGGGCCAGGCGCCGGCGGCATACAGCGCCATCGCTGCCTTCGCCAAGACTTCCGGATCGGAGGACCTCGACGCGGCCGTGCGGTATGCATCCGCCGCGCGCTTCGGCAGCCCGAGTTCCTGGTACATGTCTCCCAGCGCAAGGAGGACCTCGGTTTCCTGCGGCGTATTTGCGGTTACCACAGCCATTTCTTCGAGCGTGTGCAGGGCGCGGCTTGCCTCGTTGTTATCGAGCGCGATCCGGGCCAGGGCCACCTTCCCTGCAACCGCCTGCGGCGTTCCTGGAAACTTGGACGCCAGACGCTCGAACGCATCTCTAGCGTCACCGGGATAGCCGGCTTTCAAGAACTGATTGCCCGCCATGAGGAGGCTTTCCGGAGTGCTCAAGCTGGTTTCCTCAGCACCCAGAAGTACTTCCGCCGCCCCGCGGCTGTCGCCGGTGAGTTCACGCATTCTGGCATACTGAAGCAGAACTTTTGGGTCTTTGGGATGTTCGTGCGCCGCTTCTGAAGCGATTCTCAGGGCATCGTCGCGGCGTCCCAGCAGGTCCAGAACTTCCGTAAGTTCGATATACGCTTGCGAGGCGGACCCGCTCTCCGGGAAAAAGCGGATAATGTCCCTGAGGGCATCTTGCGCCTCCTGCATCTGATTCGTGGCCCGGTAGGCGCCCGCAAGCATCAACAGGATGTTGTCGTTCCCCTCGCTGGTAGTGCCCGATTGCAGGCGCCGCCTGAGCAGCTCGATAGCCGCCGGATAATCGCCCCGGTCCAAGGCCATGCGCCCCAAGGCGGCACAGGCTTGGGCGCCCCAAACCGTGTGCTTGTTTGCCTCGGCAACCTGGATGAGCAGCGCTTCTCCCTCGTCCTGCCTGCCCAAACGCGCCAAGGCTTCACCGAGGAGGATCTTGCCCTCCGCGGCCTGCTTCGCCTCCGGATACTCCCTCACGAGCTGTTCCAAGTGTTCAGCAGCCTTCTGATACCGCTCTGCCCCCAGTGCGAGACGGCCGGCCCGCAGAAGCAGCGCCGGTTTATCTGGCAGGGCTTGGTAATCCGACAGGATTTGGGCGTAGATGTCGTACGCGGCAAGGGGGATCCCCACCCGCTCGTACAGGTCTGCCTTCCACTGTAGGACTTTGGGCGCTTCCGGATGGGTGTGTGAATTCGCCAGGAACGTGTCGATATAGCTGTTGACAAGCTCGATGTCAAACTGAGTAGCGTTCGGTCCTAATGAACGATAAGCCGCCTCGATGCGCATCAACTCCACTTGGGTGCGCAAAGGGCTCGGCGGCGCTTCGCGCGCCGGACCTTCGAGCACCCGGCGCGCCCCCGCGTAGTCCCCCGATTTCATCAAGCCGTTGGCGTTCTCGATAGTCTGCTGGAGCCCATGTGTCTTCGAGACGTCCGGCACCTCCAAATCGGGAACCTGCGTCTGGTAATTCGACAGAAGAACATAGGCCGTCGCCCCAAAAACCAAGCCAGCGGCCAAAGACAACCCCGCTTTAGCCAGCAAGGAAGGCGGCACACGCGGCAGCACACGTCGCCTCGTGCGTCTGCGCGTTTCGGGAACCGGCAAAGCCGCTGGCCCGGATTCCGGGACTATCCCAGCCGCCTTGACCTTCTCGGGCGCGGCCTTCTCCGGCGGGCTCGCGGGGCGGTTCAGGAGCGCGTTGATCGCCGCCTGGGCGGCTTCGTCCGTATCTGGCCGCTGCTGAACCGTCCCGGCCGCAGCGAGGTTTTCCGAACCGACATCGTGCCCTCCCTCATCGACCTTGTCCGCGTCTGCCCACGGAACAGCACTTAATTCGCGGGGTTGCGCGATATCTTCTTCCACGGAAGGCGGTGTGAGCGTCTCAGCAGGTTGTTCGGAGGAAGCAGCTAACGGCATGTCCATGTCGCCGGTCGCGCCCCCTCGAGCCTCGGGAAGAACGGCGTCAAGCGTCTGATGGTCGAGGGGCTGTTCGCTGTCTTCGCCTGCAAGCACACGGTTCAGTTCTTCTTCCGTGACCAGTGGCACGGTCTGCCCGACAGCTCCGGGCGCGGTCGCCACGTCCGAGGGCGTTTCCGTTTCCGGGCGGAAACCGTCGACAAGGGATTCCCACTCGTCCCCGGCTCTGGCTCCCGGACCGTCCCCTTGTTCCGCGAAGCTCTTGTCTATCTGCTCAAGCACAAAGCCCGGCTCTGCCTGGTCCGCGGCATCTTGCGGTGCTGGCGTCCGCTGGACCACAACGCCGCCCGGCAAGTGTTCGCTCAACTCGCCTGTCTCACTCTGAGCGGCTTCAGCAAGGCTCCCCACAGGACTTTCCTGCAAAAGACTTTCTTTGCTCTCTTGGGTTACCTCGGATACGGGTATCTCTGCCAGAAGGGCATCCAGGCTGTCCCTGGAAAATACCTGCGGCACTTTCTTTTCTTCCGGCTGGTCCGGTTGCGAGACTTCTTGCTGGGGTTCGACGGACGTTCCCTCCAATGCGCTTATCTCGATGCTTAGGTCGTCCTGCTCCCCCACCAGGGAAGCGATGATTTCGTCCATGTCAGACGAGTCGGACGGTTTGGAGGAGACGGCGCCCGAACCTGCTGGTTCAGAGACCTCAAGCGTGTCCCCTTCAGAGACGAACGTATGGGGTTCCGGCGGCTCCGCGGCGGGAGGAATGTCCCTGGCAGGGGTAACGGGTCCCTCCTCTAACGGCGCGATCATCTCGCCCAAAGGGCTGGTGCCGCGCTCATCTCGGTTCTCGGAAGGTTTGTCGGTCACCACCTTCCTCCTCTTGTGATCCCGGAATTCCCCTCTTCCGTCCCCGCATGTACAGGGCACATATCCATAAAGTCCAAGATATTGGCCCGTCTTGGAGTGGTGTCAATAAACTAATGGTCAGTGTATCATGGATACTCACGTTCCGCAATCGAAATCGGGAAAATTTTTCCGCCCTGAGAGAACCGAGTCAGCTCACGGGTGGCTCACGTACCCCGAACTCTCAGACTCCTGATGGGCTTCCTGCCCGGCGGGTATTCCACAAGAACCGCAGCGCAGCGAGTGCCCCGAGGAACAATGCGGCCCAGGAGATGCCTAGCCCAATCCTGAACGAGGCCGGCTCATAGGCAAATTCAACAACATGTTTTCCGGCGGGGATGGTCACGCCGCGAAACGCGAAATAGGCGGGGAAGATAGGTGTCCTCACACCGTCGACACGGGCGGTCCACCCGGGGAAGAAGGTATCCGAGAGCACCAGCACGCAGGGCGCTGTGGCATCAGTATCGGCCACAACCCGGTTTGGCTTGTGGATTCGCACCGTTGCGGTCCCGGGCGCTTCGGGATGATTCCGCGGCCAGGGCGTCGGAGGGGGGCTTTCGGTGAGGACTTCGCGAAGGGGGTCAAAGTTCAAATCGGCCAACCTTTTAAACAAGGCGTCTTCACTTTCGACCGGGCTCAGGCCGCCCACAAGGAAGGCCCGCGGCAGGGCTCGGTTATCGCGCATCACCAGCAGGTCGTCGATAATCCCAACGCGCTCGAGATGCCCGTAGAATTCGGGATGTTCCTCGATGTCTTTCGGGAAGAGGTAGCAGCCGATGCCGATGATTGGATGTATCCGCCACCATGCGCCGCTTTCGTACGTCCGGGCGAAGAACGCCCGCGAGCGGTACGGCATGATGCCGTCGTAGCCGTTCCATTGTTCGATGCCGTAATGCTGCAGAAGCCCGGGCATGATGCCGGCCGTACTCGCCCGGACCCGCGACGGCTGCGGGAGAGCGCGCAGGTATTCCGTAAGGGCCGTATCGAAGAACAACTGCTCGCGGGGACAGGTCGGGCGCAGGTCGCGCGCCGCGTACAAGAGGTCCGCGGCCAGTATTACCACGAGCACATAAGGCCCCGCACGCCGTACGAAAGGCCGCCTCGTGGACAGGCCGAGCACAAGCAGGCACAGCAGGGCGATTCCGGCCGCCGTGGCAATCTGGATGAGGACGTATGCGAACACCCCGTTTGTGAACAGCGCGTCCAGCTGACAATAGGCTGTCACCAGTACGACCCCGAAAACGGCCGCGAGAAACAGCGCTGGACGCTGCAGTTCTTTCATCTGCCGTTGTTTGCCAAACCATTGGCGGATGCCCGCAGACGCCAGCACCAATGCCGCCAATAGCCCGAAGGGGAGATAATAAAACCGCCACATGCTGTTCAAGACGGGCAGTTCCTGTATCCAGCGCATGAATGGCAGCGGGAAGGCCATAGCCGTGCAGAACGCGGCCGCGATAGCCAGGCAGACCGTCCGGACCCGGCTCGCCGAACAAGACTGCCGCGTGAATAACAGCCCGAGCCCAACCCATGCCGCCAGCCCAAGGTAAAGTGTACTGACGAAATTCGCGGAGGGATTTTCCCAATAATTGTTATCGGATGGCGCCCCAAAGAATCTTGGCACCCAGAGCGAAAGATACGACAGCGGCGGGGCGAACTCGACGGCCACGGCTTTTCCCGGACGGCTGACAAACTGCTCGCTCTCGGGCAAGTACTCGAGCAGGGGCAACAGCGCTATGGCGCACACCAGCAGAGCCATGCTCCACGCTGCCCCGCCCACCGCAACAGGACGCCACACGCCAACGCGGTTCCGGCACAGCACAAGAAGCCGCAACAGGAAATAGACGCCCACACCGAAACCCTGTCCAAAGGCCGTCTCGGGATGTCCCGCAAGCAGCAACAGCGTGCTCCCCAGGACGAGGGTGAAGAAGCCTTTCCGGCAACGCCCGGCCAGAATCCACTCGGCGCCGAGCAGCACAACGGGGGCCCAGGGGCTTACCTCCAGAGGCGGCCAGTATGCCCAGTACTGATTGTACGCACACAACATCCACCCCACCGACAGAAACTGGGCCGGCCCGGCGCTCAACCCAATGCCTCTTCCCAGGAGATAAGCCGTGAATCCGCACAGCCAGAGGTTCAACAGGATGTAAACGGTCGTCGCTACATAGGGATCGGTAACCAGATGAATAAGGCGCGGCGGATACAGAACGGCGTTCTGGCTGTTGGCCAGCAAGGGCATCCCGCCGAGTTGGAGGGGATTCCACAACGGCCACTCGCCGTCCTTGAGCATCTCCGTTGTCAACCGGTGCCATAACGCCCCCTGGAGTAAGGTTTCCTGGGTAAGCCAGTTCTTTGGGGGAGACCCTTGGTAATACTGGTTCCACGGAGGACTCTGCAGAAGAATGCTTCCCGGGAGACTCATCTCCCCGCGCAGAAACACAGCGGGGAACAATATGACCAGCAACACGAGGAGCAACAGGCCCTGAAAGCAAATTTCAGCGGCTGTGACCTTATGCCAAGTCATGGAATCACTCCGGCACGTCTCACTTCCTGTGCGCCTCCACCTGGCTGGACACGGCCGTCAATACCCGAGGTCGTGCAGCGCTTCCCGGAGCTCCGGGGGCAAATCCTGGTCGTTCAACGTCGAAATAGGCGGCACATACCACACATACACGCCAAATTCTCGAGAAAGCGTGGACGCGTCAAACGCTCCCGGCCCGGCCGCGAAGGATTCCGCGCGCCGCTCGAGATTCTCGAGGGCAACATGTTCCGCCTGCGCGCCCACATGGACCCGCTCCGGCGGGATCGGCTCTCCGTCCGCCTGGATTGTCAGCCGGATGGCATCGCCCGGGGCGATCCGGAGAATCACGTGTGCGGAATCGGACAAGGCCTCGCGCTCCGCGAACCAGAAGTTCTGGAACGGGTCCACCTTCGTCACCTTTTCCCAACTCGGCGGCACAGTGGCCTCCGGACTCTGCGCAGGCATGGTCAGCGAGAACTCGAACGTGCCGTTGGCCAGTGCGGCCTGTTGTAACGCCGGCGGATAGCGCAGTTCGAAGGATTCAGCGGTTGCCGCGCGAATGGTCCCCGTCACGCGGCGTGCCATGGCGGTATCGTGAATTACCAGGACATGCAGTCCCGCCGCGCCGCGCATAGCCATGCTCAACGCGTATTGGGACAACGGCGGCGCTTTCTCCGGAGCGGCATCGAGCGGCGCCGTCTCGCCGGGGTCCGCGGCCAGATCGAACCACGACACGCGCTTCGCGACGATATCGTCAATATACTTGTAGGCCTGTGACTTCGCCGCCCGCTGCAGCGCATTTTCCAATGACAGCGAAGCGCAGGCCATGGCCTTGCCTGAAGCGTCCCCGCGGAGCAGCCCCAGCATGGAGACACCCTGAAACCGCGGGTCTTGCTCGAATCCGAACGCCTCGACAACGGTTGGAGCGACATCCACCATCTCGGCCAGACCGTCCCGCACCTCGCCTGCGCAGGCATTTCCGGGCAGCTTGACCAAAAACGGAATCCGGAGCTGCTCCTCATAGAGCGTTTTCCCGTGCCCCGTGCCGCCGTGGTCCCAGAATTCCTCGCCATGGTCGGCCATCACAATGATCAGGGCATTATCATACAGGCCTTGCTCTTTCATCACGGCGATCAGCCGGCCGAATTGCGAATCCGTGTAGGCGATCTCCCCGTCGTAGAGCGCGAGGGCCTCCCGATGGGCCGGGTTTTCATCGCGTTCCGCATAAAGCGCACGGTCAAACCGTTCTTTGAACGGTTCGGGGGGGGCGTACGGCTCGTGCGGCCCCATCGTATGCACATACGCATACCACGGCCGGCCAGTGACGTCCTGGACGGTGTCGATGGTCAAGTCGACCACAGCGGCGTCGTCCGAGCTTACCCAGTGCTCGGTGTCAGCGTCGCGGAAACGGTGAAAGTCATTACCAAAGCCCCACACCGGAATGCAGTTCCGGTTGGTCATGAAGCAGTGAGTCTCCAGGCCCCCCAGCCCGAGTTGCACCGCCAAAGATGGAAGGTTTTCGCGGAGCATATCGGGACGATCCTCCGCCCCGTGAACACTCGGATAGGTCGAGGTGAACAGCGTCGCAACACTCGCCCGCGTCCATGAGGTCGACGGCGTGACACCCCTAAGCCTTACCGCATCTTTTGCAAACGCGTCGATGTTGGGGGACGTGTCCAGGGGATACCCGTAGCACCCCAAATGGTCTTGGCGCAAGGCATCGATCAGGAATATCAACACCGCGGGCGACGCCGCGTCCGGCACGAACACTTCCGCATGCGAGATCCAGAAATCAGCAGTTGCGCTCAATACCAGCCGGCACGACGACCCGGCATGAGGCAATGCAACCCGCTCATCGTGCCACGTATGACCGCCCGACGTGGCAAACGACGTGACGGCCTCGTCATCCACAAATACCGCAGCCTGGATTGGGCTCCCCTCGCCGCCGTCAAGCAGTCCCACGCGGCAGATCGCCCCTTCAGGCGCGGCTCCGAGGTTCAGCGTCAGGCCGGACCCTGCCGGCACACGCCAGGCGTTGCGCCATTCGAGGTCCAATGCGGGGCGTTCCAGCGGCAGGTCCTTAAGTGCGATCATTCGCCCCGAAGACAAGGAACACCCGGCCAGCAGCATTGCTGCACACGCCGCCGCCACCATGGAGAAAACCCCCGTTCTCGGGAGACGCATTTCTCAAAGGCTCCTCTCGAAAAAGCCATCGGACTCGTCCATGCTTATAGCACGCAGATCAAAGAGCCGTCAAAGCCCCGTCGTTTTTGTTTGGGCCCATGCCGCGCTGTGTTATCCGGGGTCTTCGCGTGAGCCTATTCTCGCTCATACGGCCCCACAGGGGCACAAAGGGAGAAAACAGAAAATGGATTGTATGCTCCGGGGTCACTGTGGTACGTTTCGGGGCGTATTGGGCCTGGATGGAGACCGATAACGTGACTGGTAGAGCAAATAGCGGAACGCGCTCCGGCTCCCGCACGGTAAGCAGGAGGCCGCGTTTGGCGATAACCATGGGTGACACGAACGGGGTGGGACCGGAAATCCTTGCGAAACTCCTTGCGCGGCCGGAGCTGATGGAGCTGTGCGAGCCCGTCGTTTTCGGCAGTGCGGACGTATTGCGCAAGGCAAGCGCCGTTGTTTCAGTTGAGCTTTGTCTTCGGGAAGTGCCGGACGTGCCCCCCCGTGGTCAATGCGCGGACGCAATACCGGTGATTGACTGGGGGTATCGAGCGCCCGCGTGGAATCCCGGCGTTCTCGAGGCTGGGGCCAGCCGCTGCGCCGTCGAGTGGTTAAAAAAAGCGATCGCGTGCGCGCAGTCCGGCCAGGTCGACGGCATCGTGACATGCCCGGTCAACAAGGAGGGAATTCAGGCTGCGGGGTATCATTACGTGGGCCATACACAAATCCTGGCGGAGCTTACCGCTTCGCCCGATTGCCGCATGTGTTTGTTTGCCGGCGATATCCGGGTCGTTCACATCACCTCACATTGCTCGTTGCTGGAAGCGGTTCGGCAGGTAACGAAAGACCGCATTGTTCACTCGATTCGGGTTGCACACGCTGCGCTCGGCCGCCTTGAGCTTCAGCGGCGGCGCATCGCCGTAGCCGGTTTGAATCCCCACGCCGGCGAAGCCGGCATGCTGGGCCGCGAGGAAATCACCGAGATTCTGCCGGCCATTGAATTGTGCAGGAAAGAAGGTATCGATTGCGTAGGGCCATATCCGCCCGATACGGTGTTCAAGCGTATGGTTGAGGGAGAATTTGACCTCGTCATAGCCATGTATCACGACCAGGGCCATATTCCGGTAAAACTGATCGCCATGGACCAGGGCGTCAATGTCACCCTCGGAATTCCCATCGTGCGCACGTCGGTGGATCACGGGACCGCATACGACATCGCGGGGACAGGAGAAGCGCGGGCCGACAGCCTCTGGGCGGCGATTCGTCTCGCGGTCGAGCTGGTTTCCTCGGAGGAGCATCCGCATGATTGATACGTCACGGCGCGTATTCACGCTCGCCTTATACTGCGTCGTCTGCGTTTCACTGGCATCAGCCGAGGGATTCCGGCAGCACAAGGTGTGGTTCCCCGTCGGCCCGAATCCGTCGGCCATTGCTGCCGTCGATCTTAATGGCAACGGTCTGCCCGAGATCATTTCGGCTGATACCGGCGCATTGACGGACCCTCGAAGCGAACGGCCCGCCAACAACGAATTGTCGGTCTTGGCTGCCTCAAAACCGCTTGAATACGAAAAACAGGTTCCCCTGATAACCGGATTCGGCCCCTATTGCCTGGCGATCGCCAATATCGACGCGTTGCCCGCTCTCGATATTCTGGTGGGGAGTTTTCACACCGTCGAGCGGCGAAGCGAGTCGCGCGACCTGACTTTGTTTCGCAACATCGGCGATCTCCTCTTCGAACCGGTAAGTTTCAGCGTGCCGCTCGACCGTCTCCAATACCTGCGCAATCGGGACGCGGATGAGCAGCCCATTTTCACAAAACCGGGGCTCACTTCCATGGTTGTGCGCGACTTCAACCGGGACGAATACCGGGACGTAATCGCTACAGGCTGGTCAAGCGACGTTTTAGTCTATTTTCCCGGCCATGCAACCGCCTACTTTGAAGAGCCGCGCTTTATTGCGGCGCCGGGCGGTCCCCGCGACATTCAGGCAGCCGATCTCGACGGCGATGGCGCGGCCGATCTTGTGACGGTCATGTATGCCACAGGAGAAATCGTGCTTTGGAAAGGCGACGGCCAGGGAAACTTCGAAGAGGCCGATCGCTTTCTGAGCCGCGGCGCGCTGCCTCACAAGGTGCGCGTTGCCGATGTGAATAACGACGGCAAACTTGACCTCGTGGTGTCCGATTGCCACACCTACGATTCGGTCGCCATTTACTATGGGACCGGGGGTTTCCAGTTCGATGTCTGCCAGGAGGTCGTGCTGGGCGTCTCGCGGAGCGTGCTCGAACACGAAATCCGCGATCTGGCGCTCGACGACTTCAACCAGGACGGCCGGCTCGACATGGCATTGGCCTGCTTTGCTTCCGGCCGCGTGTTCGTGCTCACGAACACGTCGGCGGACAAAGCGATCCCGCAGGCGTTTTCAAAAAGCGCCTACGAGTTTGAATCGGGCGGCAAGACTGGCAAACCCCGCGCGCTATGTGTCGAGGACTTTGACGCGGACGGCCTCAAAGACATTGCCGTGGCGCTGTGGGACGCCAATTCGATAGCGTTGCTGCTTGGACGTTAGAAACGCGTCCTCTGGTCGGTCGCCGCCTCCTCAACGCACGGCGCGAATGCCTTTCATCAGTTGTTTCAGCCGCACCTTGTCGAGCGGACGTTTCCCGAACCGGGCCTCGTTATACGTGTGCAGCGCCTCAGTCAGCGGTCCGGATTCCTCGAGGTGTGCGTTGCGCGCCGCCAGGAGCAACTCCCCGGCTGTCTTTCCTCTCGAGTCGATGCCGCGGCGTTTAAGGAGCCTGTTAACACGCGCGAGGAGATGAACCGCCCTCTTCTGCGTGTCGGTAAGGACATTGGAGCTTCTGGGGGATTTTCGCTTGAGTCGTACGTACACCAGTGCGAGGACCACGCTGGCCACCATCCCGGGGAGAGCAAGAAACGAGAGGAAACCGGGACGCTTGTCCATGGGGCCTCCGTCATCCAGCAAACCGGTGTATGGCGTGAAAACCCATGTAAGAAAGCCCCCTCCCAAGTCCTTGATACGCCCCAAATTAAACCCGCCCTTGTAGCCGATGACGCCACTATACCAGGCGATCCTCAATCGCAGTCCCAAACGGGAAACAGCCAGTTGCGCGCGTTCCAACAGCGATCCGAATCCGCTGCCGGATTGAGGAGACGGGTCGAACGTGACCCATCCGTAATCGAGAAAATAGGCCTCGACCCACAGGTGCGCCATATCCCGGCTGACGATGTAGGCCCGGTCAGTCTCGCTCCATTCCCCTCCGCGATAACCTGATACCACCCGTGTAGGTATGCCCAGACTGCGCAACATGAGGGCGAGAGCGCTCGCGAACAGTTCACAGTGTCCCCGCCGGGCCTCGAACAAGAACGCATCAATTGGGGAGTGCCTGGGCAGGGATGGTGTGTCAAGCGTGTAAGAAAAAGCGTCTGACCCCAACCAGGCTTCGAGTGCGCGCGCCTTATCGTAGGGCGTATCCTGGCCTTCCGCAAGCTGTTGGGCAAGGCGCACCGTACGCTGCTCGAGGGTATGGCGTGTCAGGAGAAAGTAGTCCCGGCCGGAAATCACGCGGTCGTAATTCGTCCTGGCGCCGCGGAGCTGTTCGGGCGTGGGATTCACGATTTCCGAGACTACCTGATAGCTGATGGTTGCGGATTTGCGGCGTTCGACCCGCACGAAATGCCCATCTTGAACGGGATCCCAGTTTACGGTGGCGCCATCGCATTCGAGGCGCAGCGGCGACGGCATGCAGGGCAGGCCTCCGCTCGGCACATCCTCAAGATAGATCGACTGGCGCACCTGCTGACCTTTCCCGGTTGGTTCCCGCGCCACCGCTGAGGGGTCGTTTGTGGCAAGCGGAACCGCGCGCGGGCGCCCGTCGTGAATGCCGTAGGGCCCGCCCAGGCGTTCCCACACGCCCGCCGTGAAGGTGTCCATGGTGTTGCTGCGCCAATATAGGGCGCCGTCGTACCGGCCATCGGGATTGTCAGGGAATTCGACGCGCATCACGGGGGTGTGATCGGCCGCGATGCGGCCCCCTTGTCCAATTTCCACGGTATCGCTGAGCCCGGTCTGCGTGGCCGCCTCGTCAGCGGCCAGCAGGTTGCTGCGTCCCAGAATTCCCGCTTCCATGCGCGGCGTACCGAAAAAGAACCCTGCCGTAAGCACGACCGACGCGATACAAACCACGCTGACCGAGCGGACCGTCCCCCAGTCCAGCAACCGGGCGGAGTGCGACACGGCTTCCGGCTCTCGTTCTGACAGGGGAATAACATCGGCAAGGCCGCTCGGACCCACTTGACTTATTTCCGTGCGAACCTGGAGGGCCAAGAGAGCCCAGACCGCACTGACAAGTGCAAACAGCATGACCAGGCCGATGGAGGCGTCCGGACCCAGTCCGCAGGCCGCCACCACAAGCAGAAAACACATGAAAAACAACTGGTAGAAGTCCTTACGCTCTTTCCGGTGCGCGAGCTTGTGTGCCTGAATGAAAATGATCAGGATGATTACAGCCGTGAGAAGGCCGAACAAGCCCACCCACATTGGAAGTGACACCGAAAACAGCGCGGTGGCGCCGTTTGTGGCGTATCGGTACCACGTAAACCGGCCGTCCATATATTCTCCCAGGGGCCAGAGCGCCAACAGGAGTAGCCCCACGGTCATGATATCCGCGCCGAGCGTCGGGGCCGAGGCGAGCGCCAAAAAGCTCGACAGGAGCAATGCCGCCGTGCTGACGCTCAATAGCCTGTCAACGCTCCTACGCATACACCACTTCCTCGGGCCGCATCACGTGTGCCGAGCCGATTCGCTCGCCCCACTGGCCCGGATCCGGGGAGATGTAGACGTGAATCACCCGGCGCGATTCGTCGAGCAGGGCAACGCGAGAGAACGGATCCAACATGGTTGCGGGTTCGGGTTCGAGGCGTGCCAGCGTCTCCAGCAACCGCGTTGCCTGGGTTTTCCCCTCGTCCTCGGGCAAATGTTCCCCCGCCGTCATCAATCCCACCAGGAACTGACGGTTCAGCATCGTGACGCCCAACGAAGCAATCATCTCGATGGCCTCTTCAAACCGCTCTTCGAAGTCCGGCAACCCTTCCCTCGCGCGCGCATCAAATATAAAAAGCACGCAACGTGACGTCTCGAGGGCCATCTCCTTGACGACTAGGTCGTCTGTCTTGGCACTAATGCGCCAGGCGACATGCCGAAGATCGTCGCCGGGGAGGTATCCGCGCAAACTGAAGAAGTCGTCGCCCATGCCGCGAGCGAGGCGGGGCAGGTCGCCCACGCGCCGCGTGGCATCCAGGGCAGCCGGGCGAACGGCCCTTACGCGGGGATACACCACGACCTCCGCCGAATCGTGTACCCGCAGCCGCGTCTCGATAAGGCCGAAGGGAAAGGTCGTGACCAGATTGATGGGAGGGGGTGGAAACACGCCCCGTTTCGAGAACAGCGCGTTGATGCGAACGACTCCCGCTTTCCGCGGAGGCAGTTTCACCATGTAGCCCACCGAATTCCCGGGCTGCTCAGCCAGTTCGATGTGAAGGGAGATGGTGGGCAGAAAGGGCTTGTGGTTCTCGACGCGCACAGTAATCCCGACACTTTCCCCGCGATGGACCGCGGACGGCGCTTCGCATATCACGTTCAAGCCCCGCAGATTGCGCGCCGAAAAGAAGACGGACAGCAAGAGGAAGCTTATCAGGGCCCCCACGAGGAGGTAGAGGAGGTTCATCCCGCTGTTCCATGCCGCCAGCAGCACGATCAGGGTTATAATGATGAAGACTTGCCCCGCCCGGGGCAAATGCCATGTGATGCCGCGTATCCGCAGGTTCATGGGAGTCACCGGGGTATGGGCGTGTTCTTGACCACGTCGAACACCGCCCGAGCGCGGGACCGGGCCGCCGCAGCGAGGTTCCCTTCTCGCGAGCGCACGAGCACGCGATGCGACAGGGCCGGCACGGCCATCTGCTTGACGTCGTCGGGCGTGACGTAGTCGCGCCCTTCCACGAGCGCATGGGCCTGGCTCGCTTCATAAAACGCTTGGGCCGCTCGAGGACTGGCCCCGAGCTGAATGTGCTCGTGTTGCCGAGTCCCTTGCACGATGGCCAGCATGTAACTGGCCACGCTGTCGTCCACATGAACGTCTCCCACTTGCTGCTGAAGGCCAACGATTTCGTCGGCTGACAGCACGGGTTCGAGGCGCGCCATCTCGGCGCGGGGATCGCGCCGTCGCATGATGTGCAACTCGTCCTCGCTACCCGGATAGCCAATTTCCACCCGAAGCATGAAACGGTCAAGCTGGGACTCCGGCAAGGGGTAGGTGCCCTCATACTCGATGGGGTTCTGAGTGGCCAGGACAATGAACGGCTGCGGCAGGTTCCTGGTCACGCCGTCTACCGAGACCTGAAACTCGCTCATCGCCTCGAGCAAGGCGCTCTGGTTCTTTGGAGGCGTGCGGTTTATCTCGTCTGCCAGCACCACACCGGCAAAAATCGGGCCCGGCCGGAACTCGAATTCCCGCGTTTTCGGATTCAACACGGAAACGCCAAGGATATCGGAGGGCAGCATGTCGCTGGTGAACTGAATGCGGCTGAACCTGCAGTCTATGGAGCGCGCCAGCCCCTGAGCCAGCGTGGTCTTACCGATTCCAGGAACATCCTCGATCAGGATATGCCCGCGCGCCAGCAACCCCGTCACACACAGCTTGACCGTCTCACGCTTGCCAAAAATGACCCGTTCGACGCCATTTATCAACGCTTCTATGCGCGCCGCGATGCGGGGATCAAGGCTGCACTCCCTCTCGGCTCTCATTACACGCCCAGACCCATCCTTAACCGTACGCAACTGCGTCATGCCCGTTTCTCCATTTTGCTCCAGACCCAAACGGCCCTCTTGTCATAGCTTCTACACCAAGTACAAATTCGAAATGATTTCGCCGCCGATTTTCAGAGAAACGTCACGTATTGCGCTGTCTTCCGCAACGAGCTGGGCCCGGATGTTGTCGTCGAGCGGCCAGCAATAACTCATAACATCCACAACGACCCAAAACGTCCACAAATTCCCGAATAGGCATCTCCCGGCAATACGGCATTACCGCAACAGAGCGATTTGCAGAACGGCGGTGACCGCCGAAATCACCACGCATATACGAACAGGGGCTGGAACCCAAAGGGCGGTTTCTTGTGGAGTGCTCCGGGATCTGTTCCACGTGCCCGAATCCTCACTGGCAGATTGAAATACTCGCGTCACGATGCGACCTCGTCAAAGCAGCTATTCGAGGTTCGCGATTCTATATCCAGCGCTCGAACCAGGCGTCTGCCGCATCGAGCGCCTCGACGGTAAGAGACCGGCCGCGCGCATGGGTCCAGTTCTCGATGGCATTCTCGGCGCCCAGCATGCGATACACGTTTCGCGCGGCATCGGCAGCCTTCTGGCAGCTTTTCGTGTTGGACAGTTTCTCGTCGTTCAGCGCGGTGATAAGCAGGGTCGGCGTGGGCGCCGCAAGAGCCAATATGTGTTCCCAATCGAAAGGATAGTTCCTTGTGGCCACCGCTTCTTCGAGGTTTGGCAGCAGCATGCACTCGCCGTCCTGCACCCAGCGCCCCGGCTTCTTGTCATCCTGGAAACGGGTGAAGCCGCAACTTGCCACGCACACCTGTACCCGTTCGTCAAGAGCCGCCACAAGCAGCGCACAGGTTCCCCCCAGCCCATGACCGATGATGCCCATGCGCGCCGCATCCACCCCGGGGGTCTCTGCCAATGCCTCGAGCGCACAGGTGTAATCCCACATCATCTTGCCGAGCAAGGACGCTTTCGGCCAGTCTTTGTAGAAGTTTGTCGTGTCATAGGCGTCCCTGCCCGGAGAGACGCGTTCTCCAGTGGTCACGCAGTCGGGGGCAATGGTTGCGAAACCTTGTTCGGCATAGTGCTGGGCAAACGCCAGGAAACGGTCTCCCGCCAAACCAGCCGGCTCGGCTTTGCCTTCGGGCGTTTCACTGTGGCAGCAGACGATCGCCGGGGCCGGGTCCTTGCGCTCGGGCAAGAACAGCCACGCCGTGATACGCTCCCACTCGGTCACGAAGTAATTCACGCGTCTCCGGACATAGCCGGAGAACGATTCTTCGTCCATAACCTTCAACTGCAGTTCCGCCCGCTCCTTGGGGAGTTTGCCGAATTGTCTCAAGACGGCAGACTCGATTTCCTTGCGGGCCTGTATCCAATCTAACGGGTTTTTCAGCTTATTAAGGTCGACCATTTCCGTCCTTCCACACCAGTCATGGCACGCATGCTTTACACGTACGGCTTGCACGCCGGCTGCATGGTAGATATACCGGTGTCTTGGAATCAAATCGTTATGTTCGGTACATGATGGAGGGGAGCATGCTCAGGGACTTGGGAACACTCACCGCCTCGTGGCTGGGCCACCTTATCGGAAGGGTTGGCCAATGGCTGGGCGCGCCGGCCCCGGAACGGTTCGGGCACATCACCGAGTACTACAGCAATCCCATCGTGTCGCGGATGCGTCTCAGCGGGATCGTGTTCGGTAACGCCGTAGTCTACTCGGTGGCTGACCCCGCCGTGCCGGTGTTGCGGTACGATAAACAAGGGTACGTCGAACTGCGCGAGCACGAATGGGCCCACGTCGCCCAGTATCAGGGGTGGGGAGCAGTGTTCTGGCTCAAGTATCTGGCAGCGGAGACCGCGCGGCCGTTTTCAGTGAGCCGCATCAATCATTACGAGATGCAGGCGGATGACGCGTGCCGGAAACAAGTGCAGGCGGGGGGCTAGCCCGGGAACAGGCGGGGGAGTTCCCGACGCAGGAACGCAAAACCAAGCAGATGGGGGGAATAGGCTGGAGGCAGTGGAGACGGCGCGGCTTTTTCGGCCTGTGGAACACTGTCGGCGTATCGCCGCGTATGGGAAGCGAGCCGTTCCCGTCGCGAAACAGGTCCCGGAGCACGAAGCAGGTTCGCTGAAAGCTGCCAGACTTGCCCTTGCAAAGGCGTGCCGGGAAAAGATATACTTTCCAGAGGTGCTGAACATACAGATTCTCAACCTATTCGAAGGTGAACGATTATGTGGCAACCAGGAATGTGGGAGCTTGTGGTCATACTGATTATCGTGCTGGTCGTGTTCGGCACGGGCAAATTGTCGAACATCGGCAGTTCGCTCGGGACGGCCATCCGCGATTTCAAGCAAAGCGTGAAAGAGGTTCCCGAAAAGGACGACAAGCCCGAAGAGAAGAAAGACGAGGAAACGTCCTGAACCGCAGCCAGGCAGGTCCGTACACTTCAGGTTGCATGAGAGGGGCGGCTGAAGAGGGTGAGCTGCCTTTTTTATGCGTCCCTTCCCACCAAGGAGCGTCCCGCGATCGTGTTGATGGCTAGCTCGGCAAGCTGCCGGATGTCGGGATTGCTGTCTACTCGTTTGGCTTCGAGGGCTTTCGTCGCACCCATTGCATCGCGCCCCAGCGTTCTAAGTGCTTGAATAGCAGCTATTTGTACCCTCGCGCAGGGTTCACGAAGGGCGGCGACAAGGGCGGAGACAATCTCGGCGCCGCTTTCCTTTCGCTTTGCTAATGCCAATGCAGCGGCCACTCGAACGCCGCCGTCCGGGTCTCGAAGGGCACGGCGCAGGGTGTCGCGAACCTGCAGACCTTCGTTCCGGATCTGGTCGAGAGCCTCGATTGCAGCCAGACGAATCTCGGCATCGGGGCTGCGGACTGCGGCGAGCAAATGCGGGTTGAGCGGGAACGCGTGCGGCGCGAGCCGGCTGAATGCCGCAAGTGCGCGCGTCTGCACGGCGACGTCCGTATCGATGAGGCGGTTTCCAAGCGCCACCACCACCGCGGGAAGCATTGCGGCCTGACGCGGCGCCAGTTTTTCCAGCGCTTCCACGGCATGAAATCGCACCGTGGGGTCGGAGTCTTTGAGAACCGCAAGGAGATACGGCACGGCAGGCGCCGCGGCATCTCCGAACACGTCAAGGGCACGGGCGGCTTCCTTTCGTACCGACGCTACAGGATCGCGCAGGGCTTTGCCCAAACCAAGCGCCGCCGCGCGGGACGGACTGGGTATTTCGGAGAGTGACCGGGCCGCTTCGAAGCGAACTTCCGCGCAGGGATCGCTCAGACATTCGACAAGCATGGCGACAAATTCGGCCCGTATTCGGAGCAAAGCCCCGGCCCCCGCGGCTGCGCCGGCCCGCCGCCCGGAATCCGGTCCCCGTATCAACCCGGTAAGCTTGGCAAGAACCGGTTCCTGCACCTTGTCCAACAACTTGAGAACACGAACGACGGCATTTCGCACCGGCTCGCCGTCTGACAGCCCGTCAAGCAGCCGCAACAGGACTTCCTCGTCGCCGCCTGCGATTTGGCCCAAGGCGTCTACGGCAGCCTGCCGGACTCCTATATCCGGGTCGTCGAGGGTCCCCAGGAGCGGCTTGACGGCGTCCCGGGCATGTGCACGAATTCCGCGCAAGATGACCGCCGACCATTGACGAACCTCCGGCGAGGGGTGTGCCAGCCCTTTTACGATCTCCGGCACGTGTTTGGCCGAAACATGGCCTTGGTTGGACCATTCGGCCAGAAGGAAAGCGCCGGCAGCGGACGCGGCACTCTCATGGGTTGTAAGCAGTTGAAACAGCCTCGCAGCCAGAACCTCGTCACCGCACTCCACCAATTCCCGGGCAATAGCCATGGAGCGCGCGGTGTCTGTCGATTGAATCAAGTCTTCCACAAGCTGTTGCGGCGAATCGGCCAACGGTGCTCTCCCCCACGCCCGGAACTGACACTACCGGTTAGAGGTTCGGGTTGTCAACGAATATCATATTGTTTGAGTTTGCGGTATAGCGTTCGCAGCCCGATGCCAAGCATTTTTGCGCACGCTTCCTTGTTGAAACCACACACTTTCATCGTCTCCTGAATAACAATGCGCTCGACTTGCTCCATGGTCACCCCTGTCGGAATGCGAATCTCGCTCACTTCGGGCGCGGTGTCACGGCGTATGTGCTGGGGGATGTCGTCGACATCCAAGGTATGTCCCTTGCGGGCCATGGTGACCATCCCCTCGATGATGTTGCGCAATTCGCGCACATTCCCGGGCCAGTCATAGCGCCCGAGGACGTCCATGGCGCCGCGTGTGATGCCTTCGATGCGCTTCTGATTAGCTTCGCTTGCTTCATGGATAAAGTGCTGCACAAGTAGCGGAACGTCTTCGCGCCGTTCACGCAGAGCCGGGATTTCGATAACGACGACGCGAAGGCGATAGTACAGGTCATCGCGAAATTCCCCGCGCTCGACCATTTCGCGCAAGGGCCGGTTCGTTGCGGCGATCAGGCGCACGTCGACGGTCATGGTGCGGGAATCCCCGAGACGCTCGAACTGCTGATACTCGAGGACGCGCAGGAGTTTGGCCTGGAGCGCCGGCGTAAGTTCGCATACCTCGTCGAGGAAAAGGGTGCCGGTATCGGCCAGTTCGAAGCGGCCTTTCCGGATTTGAGTAGCACCTGTGAACGCGCCGGGCACGTGACCGAACAATTCGCTCTCGACCAGCGCCTCAGGGATGCTGGCACAGTTGAGTTTTACGAAGGGGGCGTCGCGCCTGGGGCTGTTATTGTGGATGGCTTGAGCGACAAGGTCCTTGCCGGTGCCGGTCTCGCCCTGAATCAGAACGGTGGACCTGGATGGGGCAATCTGACGAACCGCACTGTAGACTTTGATCATTTGCCGCGATTTTCCGACGAGATTGCCCAGTCCGTATTGCTCGTCGAGGCGCCGTTTCAATTCGTGCTGCTCGAGCATGAGGCGCATCCGGCCCAAGCCGCGCTGAATAACGGCCTCGAGTTTGCCCAGGTTGAGCGGTTTTGTCTGGAAATCGTAAGCGCCCTGGCGCATGGCTTCGGTAGCGAGTTCCACGTCAGGCTCTTCGGTAATCAGAATCACACACATTTCGGGGCTGCGTTCGAGGGCAAGTTCGAGGAGGCGCATACCATTGATTCTATGGGCATTCAGTTCGGTTATAAGCACGTCGTAAGTGCGATCATCGAGGCGGTTGAAGGCCTTCTCCCCATCGTCCACCCATTCCACCTCGTAATGGCGTTCATCAAGGTAGGAAATGATGCGGCGGGCGGTGGTGGGAGTGCGCTCAACCAGTAGGATTTCAGCTGTCAACGCTTGATTCAAGACTCATGTACCCTCAGTATGTCCAGACTGCCGCGGGGGACATGGCCACGGCCGCGGACGAATGCCGCCCCACGGGACATTGGGCGACTGCCCAAGAGAGAACCACGGAAGCGCGCCTGTTGGGCAATCCGCAGCATCCCAGTGCAAACCATTCGAAGCGTACCATAGCAAAGCTCAAAAAAACCGTTCAAATGCGGAACGGGCAGAGAGATTGCGCCGTCCGTTGTTAAATCAGTATGCTAAGGAGGGATCAAAGAAACAACTGGTAGGAGCCGCAAACACGTGAGTTATTCGCCTATTCCCAAAGCAATCGAGGAACTAGAAGTCTTGCCGACGCTTCCGACGGTCTTGACCCAGATTCTCAGCACGGCGGCCGACCCCGAGGCGTCGGCGCTTGACCTGGCGCAGCACATTGCGGCGGATCAGGCGCTGGCTGCAACACTCCTGCGCATTGTCAATTCGGCCTACTACGGGTTCAAGCGGGAAATTGTGAAAATCCCGGACGCAATCGTCATTCTGGGCTTCACGGAAGTCCGGAATCTCGCGCTCGCCGCAACAGCCTTCGAGACCTTTCCAGAATCCGAGTCGGCCTATGACCGCACGCAGCTCTGGCGGCACTCGATCGCCGCGGCCATCGCTGCCGACAGGTGTGCCCGCGCCTGCGCGCTGCTCGATCCCGATGTATTCTTTGTAGCCGGGCTTCTTCACGACATCGGCAAGGTCGTATTCGACGTTCTGCATCCAGAAGGATACCGCGTCGCGGCGTTGCGCGCCCACGCGCAGGAGGAGCGCATTTTCGAGACCGAGCGCCAGGTCTTTCAGTACGACCACGCGTTGCTTGGCGCGGCGTTAGCCAAACATTGGAACCTTCCGGGCTTTATCACCGCCGCCATTAAAGACCACCACGCCGCGGAAACGAGCCAAACGCTCTCAGATATGCCTATGGTTGTCGCGGTGGCGAATTGCCTCGTGTATGAGGCGGGGCTCGGCGAGGCCAGCAGCGGCGTCACGCCCTGCTGCCCGCTCGAACCCGCGCAATCTCTGGGAATCTCCCAAGCCGCGTTGCGTGACATCGAGAAAGAGTTGCGCCAGGCCGCTCCGCGAATCGAAGGGCTGATCGGCGCCTTTCCCGAAGAATAGGGGGGTATGCCGCCCGAAACGCCGGCCTCGCGGCAGCCTACCCGCTGACCCCCGAATGTCTTTTAAGGAGAGCGCGCAGCTTCTCATAGGAAGGCAAGCGTTCTCCGGTATCTGAGAAATGAGCCTCTATCCATCCGAGGACCGCAATGATGACGTTCGGACGCCATCTGTGAACGGGCCGGGCGATTTCGTCTCTCAGGTACTGGATGTCGCGCAGCAGCGCCCTTCGCGCTTCCCCGTCAAGGGCGCAGAGATCGGCCTCTTCGACGATGCGCTCCATCAAGACGGGCACACCCGCGGACGCGGCTTCGTTTTCAGAGAGGGCGCCGGGGAAACGCAGGCCGAATTCAGAGGCGTTCTCGACGAGGTCGATGCCGTCCGCAGTGATGCGGGCCCCGTCGAACAATGGCGGGCTGAAGCCCAGCATGAGTTCCACCAATCCGCGGTCATGAAGGTAATGGATATTGGGGATCAGGTTCTCGCGAGAAATAATGCCATCCTCGAGGAGATCGGCGGGCACTATCATGTCGAGCGGATCGTGCATATAGCGTTCGTACAAACGCTCTAACAGCACTCGGCGCACATGTTTGGGATGCGGACATTCCATGAACTTATTATATCAGGAAGCCTTGGCATGAACGAGCCGTGCGAAGATCCCAAATCTCCGGATAACACGACGATTGCGGAAACTCACACAGAGGCACAAAGGACACGGAAGAAATGGAGCGCTCGCCGAAGCGAAATCTACTCAACGTCTCCGTTTATGATCCGGAAAATGCCGTCCCTCATCAAAGCCTTGCCGAAGTTCAGTAGATAGCCGAGTCTGATGCCCGTCAACCGCAGATAGCCCAACACCTGCTTGTGGTGCGCCTTCGTGACCTTCTCCACGGATTTGAGTTCCACAAGAACGGTATCCTCCACAATGAGGTCTGTACGAAACCCTTCGTCGAACCGG